>JAFRMD010000119.1 GCA_017430835.1 Methanosphaera sp. | reverse complement strand
ATTAATAGAAGATTTCTTTAAAGTAGCTAAAGATGCATTCGGATTAGGAAAATTCCACAAATATACAACAAAATCAGTAAGTAAAAACATCTATTTATGCATATTATTAACAACACTATGCATGAAACAAGGATTTAACACAAAAACCAAGATGCAACAACTAGCAGAAGGAAACATTGAACAAAGACCACCTATACAACATAGAAGAAAAAATAAGAAAACTAAAAACGAAAACAATACTAAAACATCCGTATCTAAAACAACAAAGCAAAAATCATTATTGGATTACCAAAAAGACAAACAGAGAACTCTATTTAACTATGCATAAATCGAGTACCCTATATAAAAAGTTAAAGAGTGGTGTGAAAACAAAAAAATAATTCAAAGAAAAATATTTAAAAATTTGAACTTTTTTTATTTTCGATAATAATTTTATAGAACATTTCTTATAAATGTTGTCATATTATTAAAAATCATAATGAATATTATGTAATTTGTATAAACAAACTGAACTGCTTGAAGGGAAAGCATAAATCATATCATCAAGTTCTTCCAGAGTTATCTTTTTATTAATTATAAATGTGAACATGTTTGCAACATTTTCTGCCTCAGCAGCATATATATCTGCTCCAACAATATTCAAATCCTTATCAACAATTACTTTAACTTCAGGAGTTGTATCATTTTTAAGTTCAATTGAATAGGCTTGACCATATTTTATTGTATGAACATCATATTCATCACATTTTTCTGCAACACTAGCGCTAATACCAACGGTAGCAATCCGTGGAATAGTATAAACAACTTCTGGAACAACAGGATATTCTATTTTTTCGGCTTGACCCAATAACTCTTTAGCCAAGTACTTTGACTGGTAGATTGCAACAGTAACTAACTTGGCAATACCCGTATCAGCAACATCACCCGAAGCATAAATATTAGGAATAGCTGTTTGCAAGTGATTGTTTACTTTTATCCCCTTTTTTGTATATTTTAATCCCACATTTTCTAATCCAATACCTTCAATATTTGCTTCTCTACCCATAGCAGCAATAACATAATCTCCAGTAATATTTAGTCCACTGTTACATTTAACACAAAAGGCATCTTCATGTGCTAGATTATCTATCTTTGCTTCAGGATCCCTTAACTTGTCATCAACATTCAACCCCTTATCTACATTAAGAACCTTTGCTTCCGGATTATCAATTGTTATAGTGTCATTATTGATAACTTCACATACTTGTTGATTAAAATGGAAACGAATATTTTTTTCTTCCAACAATTCAATAATTTTCTGAACATATTCCTGATTGAAATGTTTTAATGCTTTATCGCCTCTGATAATCACATCTGCTTCCAAGCCAGCTTCTGCAAGAATTGAAGCAAATTCCATACCTACAAATCCACCACCAATAATTATTGCATGTTTAGGAAGTTCCATAATATCAAGAAAATCAGTGCTATCATGTAAGTACTCTTTTCCCTTAATATCCGGGATTATAGGTTTTAAACCCGTTGATATAACAATTTTTTCTGTAGTAAACTTATCATCGCCTACCTGAACAGTATGTTCATCAAGAATTACACCCTTGCCATGTGCTACATCAAGGTCATATTCCTTGAATTTACCATCTAAAAAGGAGGACATGTTTGCAATACGTTTTTGTTTAAACTTCATCAAATCAGGCCAATTGACTTTGAAATCACCTGATTTTCCAACACCCTCGAAGTTGTCCGTTAAAGCTTTAATTTCATATGGTGCATCAAGTAATGCTTTTGAGTTACATCCTCTATTTGCACATGTTCCACCATACAAGCTTTCCTCAATTAATAATATTTTTAATCCTGCCTTTCTTAAAAACCTTGCACCCTGCCATGAAGCATTTCCACTTCCAATATAAATTACATCATAATCCATATAATTAACCTCATAATATGATTTGTTTTCAAAATTATAAATTTTTTTAGTACAGTCCTCGTTAATATTTTAATATTGTTTTGAGAGTTATTATCCTTTCTTTTAAATTATTTGTATAAAAATGAAATATGGATATTTATATTGATACAATAATGTTTCTTTTTAGTTTTGCTTTAAATATTCATACTAAATATATTTTGATTGATAAAAATAATTAAACATTATTCATATTAATACTTTCAAAACAAGAAATTTTTAAATTTTAGGTATTATTTAATAAATTTTTTATATTATTAATAATAAATTATAAAATAAGTCTAAAAAACCACAATGGGATTCAACTTTATCCTTTTTATTTGCAATGATTGGTGTTGCAGTTGGACTGGGAAACATTTGGCGTTTTAGTTATGTTGTATATACAAATGGTGGAGGATCATTTTTTATACCATATCTAGTGGCAATTGCAATATTGGGAATTCCTTTTTTAATATTGGAATACGGAATAGGCTTTTCATTTAAACAATCATTTACTGAAATATTGAAAAAAATAAATCCAAAATTCGAGATAATAGCATGGATTTTAGTTTTATCCGCATTCATAGTAACCATATATTACATGGTAATACTAAGCTGGGATCTCACATATTTAATTAGTAGTTTTACATTTAATTGGGGAACGGATACGGCAAATTATTTTATTAATACAGTCGGAGGAAGCTCTAATTTAGATAATGTAACTTCATTATTAATTCCAACAACAATTGGTGTTCTCATTACATGGGCAATATTATGGTTTATTTCAAACAAAGATATTGATAAAGGAATAGGTAAAGCTTCCAATATTCTCATACCACTATTATTTATAATAATGGGTATTATCATTGTATATTCATTAACCTTGCCTGGTGCATCTATTGGTATAAACACATTGATTACACCTAAATGGAGTATGCTGTTGGATGTAAATATTTGGTTGGCTGCCTTTGGTCAAATAATATTTTCTTTAAGTGTAGGTCAAGCTTTAGCACTAACATATGCAAGTTATTTGCCAGATGATGCAAAATTAACAGACAACGTTTTTATAGTAGTTTTTTCAAACTCTGCATTTGAAATATGTACAGCTTTTGGTGTTTTCTCAATTCTAGGATATATGACTTATACAACTGGAACACCCATAACACAGTTAATTAGTGAAGGAACTGGATTAATATTCATAGTATTTCCAAAGATTTTTAATACAATGGGCGTAGTTGGACGTATATTGGCACCATTATTGTTCCTTGGAATTTTATTTGCAGGAATTACTTCAGCCTTGGGACTTTTTGAACCTATACTTAGTTCAACTCAAGATAAATTAGGTTTGTCAAGAAGAAAAACAACTACAATATTATCCATAATTGGTTGTCTATTTTCTTTATTATTGACTACTGGAACAAGCAGTTATATTGTTGGTATAATTGATTCATTCGTAAATAAATTTGGAGTATTATTTTTAATTCCAATTCAAGCAATAATATTTGGATAGATTTATGGTTTAGATAAGGTAATACCAGTTTTAAATGATTATTCAACTATTAAAGTTGGGATGATATGGATGTTATATATCAAATATATTGCACCAGTTGTTTTATTTGGAATCTAGTTAGTTGGAATTTACGAATTATTCTCAAATGCTACAAGTTTTGAACTTTTAATTGATTTAAGTATCACTATTGCAGTATTAATACTATCATTATATTTTTCAAGAAAAAAATCAGCAAACAGTTAAAAAGTTAATATAAGTATAAAGAAATAAATTATTTTAATATTAAAAACAACTAATCTATTAATATAACAAGAGGAGGATGTCCAATGGAAGTAACTAAATTGCAGTATCATCTTGACGATGACTTTAATGATATTAAAAATTATGTTATAGAACATAAAGACGAATATAAGACAAAAAGCCTTTCTGATACATTAGTTATTAAAGGTATTGGAGAAAAGTACATCAAAGTAGAAAATAATTTCTACTCATGGAATGAAATACAAAAATCACTAGAAGATTACAGGGAAGGAAAAATCATCAATGAAATAATACTTTCAATACTTTCATGGTTATATGCTGATATAATTATTGACAAATCCTCTTATACTCCTCGAAAGTTTAATCTTGATGATAACTTCCAAAAAATTAAACAAGAAATCATTAATCATAAACAATTCTATAAGACAGGTCTTATATCCGGTATAGGAGAAAATAACATTAAACTTACCACTTACAAAGGAAAGGATTATTATATTGAATGGGATGAAATAGAAGAAGTGGTTAATAACATTAAATATGCTTCCTTTGATGATTTAGAAGAAAATAGGTTTTCAAGTAGT
>JAFRMD010000118.1 GCA_017430835.1 Methanosphaera sp. | reverse complement strand
CTAATAATCAATAATTTTAATAATACAATTATAAAGATAAATTTTTATTTATTTATAAAATTAAGTTATATAACTTAAGAAAAAATAGAAAAATTTGTAAAATTTTTTTTCGCAAAAAAGCCTATACAATTTTACACTATCAAAAACTTTAAAATTTATTCTTTATTACAGTATTAAAATAGGAAAAAATTTGTTGGCTAAAATGAGTAAATAAGATAATTCCAAAAAATTAATATTCTAAAAAATAAGATTATACTATAAGATTTTTTAGGTCTTTAATATGATTAAATCCAGATTAAACTCCACTTATCCTGAAAATAAAATTCTTCAAAAAAAAATAAAGTGGAAAAAATTACATTTTAATTTTAGTTGTTTTTTTAGCTGTTTTATATAAATTAGTACCAAGATAATTTGCAGTTACTTTATATGTTTTTATTGGTGTTTTAGTAGGCATTTTATATAAGGTTGAAATAATTCCTTTTTTAATTGTTAAAGTTTTAATTTTTTTACCATTAACACTTAATGCTACTTTTCCTTCTTTAACTTTTTTACCGGAACTTTTAATAGTACCATCAATTTTCATGAATTTACTTTTTGTATATGTTGTGTTTTTAGTTTTTAGACTTAAACTTACAGATTTTTTATTAACTGTTAAAGTTCCTTTGCTTTCAGATCTTTTATAATTTCCTGCAGGAATATATTTGGCTAAAACTGTACTTTTACCTTTTAAAGTTTTAGGAATAACGTAAGTTAATTTTGCAACACCTTTTGAAACAGCTTTTGTTCCGATTAAACTGTCTTTTAGGTAGAATTGTACTTTACCACCAGACATTAAAGCATTATTGTTCTTTTTTGCTGTGGCAGTGAAAGTTACTTTTTCTCCAGGATAACCTACAACAGATTTTAAACTGAGTTTAGTAGCAACTTTGTTAATTATGGTTGTTTTACCAGGAATAATTTTTGAACCTGTAAAACTCCATACAACATAAGAGTTAAAAGCATTGTTTCCACCACTAACTTTTGAGGCAAATGTATTGCCTGATAATATGAGTCTTCCACCATCACTTAAAACTGCTCCACCTCTTGAGTTTGGAGATTTAACAACATTTGTAAATATGTTTTCATCTAAAGTTACGGTTGCTGTTGGTTCATTAGTGTAGACAGCTCCACCACATACCCTATTACCTGTGAATGTATTTTTGAATGTGTTGTATGATATTGTAGCAGTAGCATTTCTAACAAATACTGCACCACCGTTTTGTTTAATACTTACAGCAGAAGCAACATTTTCAAATACGTTATCAGATACTGTTAATTTTCCTATTTCATGATATAATACTCCACCATTTACACCTGAAGAACTTCCAGTTTGTAGAACATTTGAGGAGTAGAATTTGTTACCTTCAACGTTTGTAGTTGATTCGTAAGAATCAATTAATCCACCACGAACTACTCTGCTGTCTACAATGTTACCTCCTCGGGTATCAATGATTTTGTTGCCTTTGAATTCATTTCCGATAATGTTTACATTTACACGATATGCGTGAATAGGACGTCCATTATTGTTGATAAATTGATTGTTTTTAAGTGTTGCAGTTCCTTTTCCACAAAGATAAATTAATGCCATTTTTTCATTAGTATTGCCATTTAAATTATTTGCAACTTTATGTGATTGGAATTTGGAATTACTGACTGTTAATTTTACTGAACCTACGTCAGCTCTAGTATAAATTGCAGAACCCCATTTTGCAGTATTTGAAGTAAATTCTGAATTTTTAATATTTCCTGTACCTCTAACTACTACAGCTCCACCTTTTTCAGCACCTACATTATTAATGAATTTACAATTATTGATATTCACTGTAGAATATTGTAAACCATTTACACCACTGGCAGCATTTTCTGCACCAGATGCTCCTGCAGGAGTTTTAGTATTTTTAATAGTTAAATCGTTTACTGTTAATGTGTATTGTGGATTAACAATTAAAAACTGTTTTGAATTACCATTAATTGTTGCACCATTACCATTAATTGTTAATGATGAGACTTTACCACTTTTACGGGTATAGTAACCCCAGGTAATCTTACCAGTATCCGTATATGTGCCTTTTTTTAAGTTAATTGTGTAAGAAGATCCATCAAGAGCTTTTGCTTCTTCAACAGCTTTTGCTAACTGTTTATAATTTGAAACTGTAATTGATTTAGATGAATCCTTTTTAGTCATTTGATTATTTTTATTAGAGTTAGTTTCTTTTTTATTTAGTTTTGTATTATCAATTTTTTTAGTATTGGATATTACATCTTTATTTATGGAAGGACTTGTCTTCTTTACATCAACCTTCTTAGTTGTTGATGTGGCATTGGAAGTAGCACTAGCTACTGATAATCCAATTAATAAAATAAAGAGTACAAATACTAA
Organism: Methanosphaera sp.; assembly: GCA_017430835.1. The sequence continues at coordinate 38,200 of JAFRMD010000118.1, read as the reverse complement.
AGACAATACATATTTAGTATTTTTCATATTTTAACTCCTAACATTAAATTATATAAACCCGTTATTTATTCAACAATAAATAACTAATTATAATTTTATTTATTTTAATATAAATCATTTTTATATTAAATAATATCTCTTGTCTAAAAATAGTAAAATAATGAAATGATTAACAAAATCAGAAAAATAAATCAATATTATTAATTTATTAACTAAATATTTAATTAAAAACAAGAAAAAACATAGTATTCATAACAAAATTTCAAACATTATTTGAATACTATTAATTTACTAATCACATAGTTTAATATTACTACAATTATTTGTATAACAATTTTTGATATGAAGTCTCCAATTGACAACAAATCTATGAACACATACATAAGTCCAGTGTCTACTACTCCAGAAAATAATCTTCCTCCAAAGAAAAGCCCACATTCCTTAATTATATTACTACTTTTACTTTCAAATACCCATTTTCGATTAGTAATATATGCAAATAATACAGATAAAAACCATGCAATAACATTTGATACCAAGTAATTTATTCCCAAATAATTAGCAAATAAAACATATACTACTACATTCACTACTGTTGTTAAAACACCAAATACAACATAAAAAAATAATTCCTTTTCTATATCCATTTTATCATCCAATAAGAATAACAATAATTGTTTTCTTAGAAATTGTTAGATGTATTTTTGTTATTATTTATTTTTATATTTTTGTGATAACAATTAATTACTTTAAACTACATAGAGTTACTTATAAAAATTATGGAATATTTTTACATGATTGAAGAATTTAATACTGTTATCAAAAATCCGCGTAAAGTAAATACTCGTTTTGCTTCTTGCTATCCTAATATTTACCGAGTTGCAATGTCTTCTTTGGGTTATCAGATTATTTATGATTTTCTTAATGCTCGTGAAGATGTTTACTGTGAACGTGTAATCTATCCTCAAACAAAGAGTATTGAAACAAGAAGCGAATTATCAAGTTTTGATATTGTTGGATTTACTTTGCAGTTTGAACAGGATTTTATTAACATGGTAGATATGCTTAAACGTAGCAATATTCCCCTTGAAAGTAAGAATCGTAAAGCACATCATCCACTCGTTATCGCTGGTGGACCTTGTGCAGCATCCAATCCACTTCCTATTTCAAATTTTGTTGACTTGTTTGTTGTGGGAGATGCTGAATGTGTTCTTGATGATATTATAGACCTTCATAATGATACTAATAATCCTCGTGAGGATATTTATGATTTTCTCGACTTACCTGGCGTCTATAGACCCGGAGAAAAGGTTAAAATTAATCAAGTTAAAAATATGAAAGATGCTTGGAGACCAATTTATCAAATCGTTACAAAAACAGATAATCCTAAGTTTACCCCTGCTTTTGGCAGTGATGCTTTTCTTATGGAAGTTTCCCGTGGATGTACCAGAGGATGTCGTTTTTGTATGAGTGGTTGTATGTACAGACCCAGACGTGAAGTACCCCTTGATATACTGGTGGATACTGCCCTAAAAACTAGGCAGGTTACTGGACATAATAAGGTTGCTCTTATTGGTGAAGCAGTTAGTGATTACTCCAAGATTGAAGATTTATGTTGGTCTTTAACACAAGAAGGTTTTGATATTGCAACACCTTCATTAAGAGTTGAAAGTGTTTCTGATGAGCTTCTTGAAATTTTTAAGACAAATGGAATGAAAACTATAACCATTGCACCAGAAACAACATATAAACAACGACTTAAACTTAATAAACCAATGACTGATAAAGAAATTTTAAATACTATTGATAGGGCATTGAACCTGAATTTGAAGGTTAAAATGTATCTTCTATTGGGTACTCCTGGTGAGACTAATGAAGATGTTATGGAATTAATTGACTTTATTCGTACCATTACAAGTCGAGGCGTGCGTTACAATACTATTTCAACAAGCGTTAATCCTATGATTCCAAAACCTCATACACCACTGCAGTACATGGGTTTTGATTATGATACACTTTATGATCGTTTCAAGAAGTACAGTATTCGTTTGAGGTTTAAAAATAAACAGGAGAACCTTAAAAAAGCAACCATACAATATGTACTTACAAATAGCGGTGTTGAACTAAACAATCTTTTAAAAATGGGTAAAAAAATATTATTTAAAGACTGGTATAAATTAGCTAACAAAATTAATGAAGCAAAACTTAAAGAAGATTACAAAGTCCCCTGGTATGAAATTGATGTAGGAATTAAAGAATCATTCCTCAAAAAAGAATATGAAAAAGTTAATGATGGAATTGTAACTCCATGGTGTGAAACAGATGGATGTTATGATTGTGGATCATGCAAATAAAGAATGGAGTAATTTATTATGCAATTTGGAGCAAAAAGAGTAAGTAAAATAAATTTATCACAAGTACGTAAAATGTTTGAACAGGCAAGTCCAACTGCCATTAACCTAGCATTAGGAGAACCTGACTTTGATACACCAAAACATATACTTGAATCATTAAAAGATTCACTGGACAATAACTATACCCATTATTCACAGAATAAGGGTGAACCAATTTTACGTGAAAACATCAAAGACAAATTAAAGAAGGATAACAATATAAATGTTACCTCAGATGACATTATTGTAACTGTTGGTGCAAGTGAAGCACTTTATTCAAGTATTCAAGCACTCATTGATCCAAAAGATGATGTGCTAATACCAGATCCAGGTTTTTTATCATATGCAGAGTGTGTACGTCTTGCAGGTGCAAATAGCATACCTGTTAAATCAAGAAGTGAAAACGGATTTAAAACAACTTGTAATGATGTTGAAGAAGCTTTAACCAACAACACAAAGGCAATTGTCATAAATTCACCATGTAATCCTACAGGTGCAGTAATGGAAAAAGAAGAAATTAAGGCAATTGCTGATTTGGCAACAGATAAAGATATCATCATATTTTCTGATGAAATATATGAAAAGATAATTTATGGAAAAAAACATTATAGTTTCCAAACCTTTACAGATAATGCAGTGACAATTAATGGTTTTTCTAAAGCTTATGCCATGACCGGTCTTCGTATTGGTTACTGTTCAGCACATCCCGACATTATTGAAGAAATATTAAAAATTCACCAGTACAATGTTGCATGTATTGATACTGCAACACAACAGGCAGCAAGTACTGCTTTAACGGGTAGCCAGGAATGCGTAGAAGAAATGAGAAATGAATTTAGAAAAAGAAGAGACTTGGTTGTGGAATCTTTAAATAATATGGGTCTTGATTGCGTGATGCCTGATGGAGCATTTTATGTCTTCTTTAGTGCAGACAATCCTGTTGAATTTGTTCAGAAAGCCGTTAAAGAAGACGTTATTCTTGTTCCAGGTGGAGCTTTTGGTAATGTTGGAGAAGATTTTGTTCGATTGTCTTATGCACAAAGTTATGAAAACCTGGAAGAAGCCATGAAAAGATTAGAGAAAATTGCTTAAATAATAATTATTCCCATTTTTCTAATTTTTTTACTATTTTTCTTAATATTTCTATTGTTTCTTCTGTTAATTTGATGTTTTCTTCATAAACACTTATTTTTTCTTGGAAAATATTTACTAATGGTTTGCATTCTGTAAAAAAGTCACTGTCCTTATAGTGGGATTTATAAAATTTAAGTGATCTTTGATTGTTCTTAATTTCCCTTTTACAATGATTTATATATTGATTTAATGTTTCTATTTCTTTTATTGCATCTTTTTTTACTTTAACATAATTTCTGTATACTTCATTGATATTACTTTTAAAATAAGTTGGTACATCCTCTTCGGCAAGAGTGAAATCTTGCATACTTTCTATAATAAAATGTTCTAATTCATTAAAATAGTTAGTGTATCCTTTAATTGCTACTTTAAGTTCATCTGTTTCATTATTAATTTTATCTAATGTTTTGTTTTCTGTTTTAACCTTTTGTTTAATTTCTTTTTGTACATTAGCTAAAAATTGTTTTTGTGCTTCATTAGACATTCAATAATCTCCGATAAGTTACTATAATTATTTATATCTAATTTTAAAATTAAAAAGTTTATCGAAAAATGTTGTATTTAAAATAAAGTAAGCGCCGAGACCGGGATTCGAACCCGGGTGGACATCTGTCCAGTGGCTTAGCAGGCCACCGCCGTACCAGGCTGGGCCATCTCGACATAAAATAAAATCGTTATATAATAGTCTATTAATTATTACATTTAAATATTTCTATTATTTAAGACGGCACGTAATTGGATGGACATACCTCATAAGAGCAGGTAATCTTTTTCCATGACTCCACCCCGCTTATCCATAAACATCAGTTGTCTAAAACAGAGCTGCTTCTTTCCAGACCTGACCCGTTCAATTAATTAATATAGTTTAATTCAACCCTCCAGTTGAACCCCTATAACCGCTAATCCTACGGGACGAGACTTCGACATCACAGAAAAAGGCCCACTAATATTTAATACGCCTCTCCAAAAACTTCGGTCGCTCCATATAGAGGATTTGAGCTTACAAGAGACCACTAACCTCCCAACCTAGCCTATCAATATATTACTTTTTTAACATTAATAAACTTTTTCATGAACGTTAAGAAAAAAATATTTAAATAAAAAAACCTATTAAAAAGATTTAAATAATTTTTTAGAAAAATATATTTATAATAAGTTGAAAAAAGTGATAGCATGTGCACTGCAGCAAATTATATATCAGAAGACCATTATTTTGGAAGAAATCTCGATTTAGAATTTTCCTATAACGAAACCGTTGTTATAACTCCAAGAAACTATAAATTTGAATTTAGAAAAGTTGATGATATAAGTTCACACTATGCAATGATTGGTATGGCATTTGTTGTTGAAGATTATCCATTATATTATGATGCAACAAATGAGAAAGGATTAAGTATGGCTGGACTTAATTTTCCAGAAAGTGAGTACAAAGAGTTTGATGAAAATAAGGACAATATAACCCCATTTGAATTTATTCCATGGATTTTAGGTCAATGTGTAACAGTTGATGATGCAAGAAAACTAATTGAGAAAATTAATTTAGTGAATATTAACTTTAGTGATGAACTTCCTTTATCACCATTACATTGGATAATCTCTGACAAAAATGAGTCTATTGTAATTGAATGTCTTCCAGAGGCTTTAAAAGTATATGATAATCCTGTAGGTGTTATGACCAATAGTCCCTCATTTGATAAACAACTATTTAATTTAAACAATTATCGTCATTTATCCATTAAAACGCCAGACAATACCTTCTCGGAAAACGTGACATTAGACCCTTACAGTAGAGGTATGGGTGGCATGGGTTTACCGGGAGACTTATCAAGCATGTCAAGATTTGTTAAAGTAGCGTTTACTCGTGAAAATACACTGCTGGGCAGTAATGAATCAGAAAATGTAAGTCAATTCTTCCACATACTAGGATCTGTTTACCAACAAAAAGGTTGTGTTGAAGTGTCACCAGGAAAATATGAATACACCATCTACTCTTCATGTGTCAATACAAATAAAGGAATTTATTATTATAAAACCCATGAAAATAGTCAGATATCCTCTGTTAACATGTATAATTATGATTTAGATTGTGAAAAATTAGATATTTATCCTTTAATTGAAGGACAACAAGTTAATTATCAAAATTAATTTTTATTTTTTTTCTTAAGACTTTAATTCCAGGACCTTCTATTATTAAATATAATTTCCAATAGTTCACAGGATAATACCATATACCATCGACAATAAAAACTTGTTTTAATTATTCAATAAATATAATATGACAACTAATTTATTAAAATAATTATTGAAATAATTTATATAATTTTTTTAAATAATTAATGTTAATGAGAGCGTTTCTATTAAAACCATATTAAACATATAAATAAATAATGTTTATTTGGAAATTTTTTTAACATCACATTTTTTAATTAAAAAATACATAATATATAATGTTAAATCAAAATATAATGAGATACGTTAAATGAATAAAAAGTTAATCCTTGGTTGTTTAATAATAATTCTACTATTGTTATCTGGTTTAATTGCATATAATTATATCAGCAAACCGGATACTGAGGTACCATTTATTAATTCACACCTTCAAAAAGGAAACAATGAATATAATCTAGCGGTTGAAAGTTTAAACAATCGAAATTATAATGATTCACTACAACATTGCAACGAATCATATAAAGAGTATAAATTGGCTAGAGAAAGTGCTGAAAATGCATTAAATAAATCAATAAGAAACCAAAATACATTGCTTGGTGATTATTTTACCTATACAACATATGAGATTGATTTGAAAATGGATTCAACAGTTCAATTATATAATGGACTACAACTTGTAAAATCTAACCCAAATATGGCATATCTTGACTTTACCCGTTCAAATCAATTAATGAGTAATGCAACATTTTATTCACAAAAACGTAGCCAATTAGAAGAACAAAATCCTGATACTTTTAGATAAATGTATTAGAAAATTAATCATATTTTTCTAAGAAAAATATAGGAGCGAAATTATATGTCTGAAAATAACAATACACAAAAAAAGATTGTGTATGTATTAAGTCCTTCCTGTCAAATAGAAGACTTGGAAATAGGAAGTGACTATGAAGGAGTTATTACCAGAGTAGAAAAATATGGATTCTTCGTAAGTCTAAGCAAAAGTGTCTATGGACTGCTTAGATCAAGAAATCCTAAAGAAAAAGTAGGAAACAACATAGTTGTAAAAATATCCGAAATCAAACCCCACAAGGGAAAGATGGATGTTGACTTAACCTACTCAAAGATAAAATATGGTAGTAACTATGAAAAAGTTAGCGTAAAACGTAACGTTAAAAGAACAAAAATAGGAGATTTATCCGAGGACAACCTTGGTCGCAACGTTGCAATTCAGGGTGAAATTATTCAGATTCAACAAACAAGTGGTCCAACAATTTTCACAGTACGTGACGAAAGTGACATTACATGGGCGGCTGCTTTTAACGAACCTGGAGTAAGAATGTATCCAGAACTTGAAGTAGAAGATCTTGTTGAAATTCTCGGAGAAGTATCATTACACGGTGGAAAAATACAGATAGAATCCGAAAACATTGAAAAACTAGATGCTAAAGAAGAAGCAGAATTAAAAGCTTTAATAGACAAAGAAATGGATAAAAAAGCAGAACCTGATGACACAAGTGTTATGGTAGAAGAAAGTGAAATATTACAACTTTTAAAACCAAAACTAGCATTAGCTGCTAAAGCAATACGCAGAGCAATACTGGATGGAAGATCAATACTGGTACGTCACCACGCAGATGCAGATGGAATATGTGCAGGAGTAGCAGTAGAACAGGCAGTACTGCCATTACTACGTGAAGAAAGTAACGATGCAGACGCTGAATGGCACTTCTTCAAAAGATCACCTAGTAAAGCACCATTCTATGAGCTCGAAGATGTAGTTAAAGACTTATCATTCGCACTTGAAGATAATGAAAGACACGGACAAAAATTACCATTACTTGTACTTCTAGATAACGGTTCAACAGAAGAAGACGTTGCAGCACTAAGACATTCAAAAGTTTATGGAATAGAATCCATAGTAGTAGACCACCATTACCCAGGTGAAGTTGAAAACGGAAGGGCATTGATCGACAACTATGTTGACATACACGTAAACCCATACCTTGTTGGCGGAGATTCACAACTAACAGCAGGTGCACTTGCTGTAGAACTTGCGGGTATGATAAACCCTGATGTACGTCCAGAAATAAGACATTTCCCTGGAATAGCTGCAGTTGGAGACCATGCAGAATGTATGGAAGTCGACAGATACCTTGAAATAGCAGAAGAAGAAGGATACTCCCGAGAAGACCTTGACCGTGTAGCAACTTGTGTAGACTTTGAAGCATATTTCCTTAGATTCATGAATGGAAGAGGAGTAATGAACACAATATTAGGTCTGGAAGATAAAGAACGTCAAGAAGAACTACTTGAAGTACTAATGAGTGAATCCGATAAACGTGTAGATACACAACTAAAAGCAGCATTACCTAATGTTGAAACAGTCTACTTTGACAATGGAATACAACTAAACAGATTAGATGTTGAAAAATACGCACACAAATTCACATACCCAGCACCTGGTAAAACAACAGGATACGTACACGACAAACTTGTCCAAGAAAAAAGCGAAGAAGAACCAATCATGACACTAGCCAATGGTCCAGACTTTGCAGTAATAAGAGCAACAGAAGTCATTAAAAATGATTACGAATTTAACCTCAACAATGTAATTACAAAGATACAGGAAGAAATTCCACAAGCTGGTGCAGATGGTGGAGGACACGAAGTAGCAGGATCCCTTAAATTTGTAGAAGGATTACAGGAAGAAGTATTAGAACTATTTATCAACGAAGTAAAAAATCTTAAAAGATAAAGTATTTTGACCCCCAAACAAATTTCTCTATTTTATTTTGAGAAATTAGATATTATCTTTTTCTAAAAAATTAAAGTTAAAATATTTATTGAGTGGATTATTCTATTTCATTACAATACATTTCACATATTTCTGTGAACGGACATTCCATGTGCTGTGGATTGATTGGTTTGCAGATGTTTTGTCCAAATTGTACCATTAAATCATTTATTGGTAACCAGCATTCTTGTGGCACTATTTCTCTTAGTACATCCTCTGTTTCTTCAGGTTCTTTTGTATGTACAATTCCAAGACGATTTGATATTCTGTGTACATGTACATCCACAGGTATTGCATCTTTTTGGAATCCAAATACTAATACACAGTTTGCTGTTTTTCTTCCAACACCCGGTAACTTTACTAGCTCTTCAATTGTATCGGGTACTATTCCATTGTACTCTTCAAGTAGAATATTGGATACTTCTTTGATTCTTCCTGCCTTTACGTTATAGAATCCTGCCTGTTTTACCAGTTTAGCTATTTCTTCTACTGGCGCATCCGCCACTTCCTCCATTGTATGATATACGCTAAAGAGATTTTCTGTTGCTTTGTCTGTGTTTTCATCCCTTGTTCTTTGTGATAGTATTGTCCTAACAAGTACTTCATATGGTGTTTGATCTTCAAATGTTCTTCTTGTGAATATGCTTTCAAGTTCATCTACAACATACTTAATTTCTTCTGTTGTAAAATCACCTTTCATACTTTCATCTATCATTTTAATTCATCCATTTGTAATTTTATTCATCACATCTATAAAATTTGGGAAAGATATGTCATAACATGATGCATCTTTGATTGAAATGTTGCCAATTTTCAGTCCTAATGTATAGAAGGCCATTACCATCCTATGATCCATGTGTGAATCCACTTGTCCACCACTAGGTTGTCCTTTGATAATTATACCATCTTGAAACTCCCCTACTTCAACACCAACATTTTCCAGTTCTATTGCACAGTTATGTACACGATCTGTTTCCTTAAAACGAGCATGTTCTACTCCCGTTATTTTTGATGTTCCTTCTGCTTGTGCCATAAGCACTGCTACTGTTGGCAAAAGGTCAGGTGCATCAGACAAGTCAATGTCAAATGCTTTTAACTTTCCATCACTTTCAATGTGTATTTCCGAATCTTTAATAGTTACTTGAGCTCCCATTTTATTAATAATATCCACAATTACCTTATCACCTTGCATGGAGTCCTTGTAAAGATTTTGAATTGTAATGTCTGACGGAATCATACTGGCTGCTGCTATAATATATGATGCTGATGAGTAGTCACCCTCTATTGTGTAATCTGCACATTCATATCTTTGCGGTTCAATATAATATGAGGAATATTCAGGTTGATTAGTGGTATCATACTCATATTCAATTCCAAATTTGCTTAAAACATCCAAAGTCATGTTAACGTATGGTTTTGAAACAAATGTTCCCCTTACATTTAATGTGACCGGTTTTTTGGAGTATGGTGCTGCAATGATAATAGAAGATATGAATTGACTGCTTACAGAACCATTAATATCAGTTTCTCCCCCATCAAATCCTCCCTTAACAATTATGGGAGGTGTTCCATTACTCTGTGATGATACAATATTTACTCCAAGGTTTTCTAATGCATCAATTAAGTGTTGCATGGGCCTTTTACGTAAGGATTCATCACCCGTAAAAATTGTGTAGTTTGCTCGTGGTGCAATTGCTGCCACACTGCTTAATATTCTTACGCTTGTTCCAGAGTTTTTTACATCAATAACATTTTCCGGTGTTCTGATGTATCCTGCAGTTCCTTGTACTATACATTTATCAGGGTATCTTTGAAATAATGCCCCCAACTGTTCACATGCTTCAAGCGTCGCTATTGTATCCTCCGAATATAACGGGTCTCTTAGTATTGATTCACCTTCTGCAAGTGCTGCCGCAATGAATGCCCTGTGGGAGTAACTTTTTGATGCCGGAGCTTTAATTGTTCCCGTGATTTTTTCTACTTTTTCTACTTGTAAATCCATAAAAAAGTCTCCATAAAAATTTCTTAAAAAAAGAGAATGAGTAGTATCTGAAATTCATATTATTGTTGAATTTCAAGTAGTATTTCATAGTTTTCCGTTTTAATAATATCTACAACTTCACCAGTTTTACTTACTAGTTCTGATTCGGTAGTAATGTGTTCAGATGTGAAAGCCACATCACCAACTGGCACTTCCCCCTGTTGATTTAATATTTGCATAATTTCTTCTGGGTTCGTGTTTGCTATGTAGTCAATGATTTGTTTTGCATTTTGTTTGAACGTTGGACCAACTTTACTCATGATTGGCTCTACGCTAATAACCTTTTCATGTAAGTCAGGTTTACCGTCCTGAACTGTAATATTATTAACCTTGTTTGTATTTTTAATGTCATCAGTTGTTAATTCAAGTTTTTCAACGTCAGTGGTGTATATGTTAACAATATTAATTGGTTGGTTTAATGGAATTCCATGAGATGATTTGTATCTTCTTAATTCATCAATTACATCAATAGCATAACTGCCCACTATTTCAGCATCTTCACTAATGTACTCTTCTTCCACTGATGGCCATCCACCATTGTGTAATTTGAAGGAATCATTTCCAAGATAAGTGTTTACCTGATCTGCAAAGAATGGTGTGATAGGAGCCATAAGATGAAGAACCGTTTCAATAACTTTTCTTAAAGTGTATTTTGCATCTTCTGTTGAAGGAGTATCCTCATATAATCTGTATTTTACAGCTTCTATGTATTCATCACAGAAATCATGCCATACAAAGTCATATATTGCCTGTTCAGCATTAGCAAAGTTATACTCTTCAAATGCTTCTGTAACCGTTACATTTAACCTGTTAAGTTTAGATAAAATCCATTTATCAATAATGTTATTTTCTGTTAATGATTCTTGGGTTTCATCATCAATGTGCATACTGATAAATCTGAATGCATTCCAGAACTTTCTTAGGAACTTGTATGCATGTTTAATGTCCTTCCATGCAAATGGTACGTCAGAACCAGGTACACTATTTGCACTCCATAAACGTAAGGCATCAGCACCATATTCAGATATAACTTCTTCAGGAGCAATAACGTTTCCCAATGACTTACTCATTTTATGACCGTCTTCACCGAAAACCATACCGTTTATTACAAGTTCATCAAAAGGTTTTTGTCCTGTTAAAGCAGTACACCTCATTATTGTATAGAATGCCCATGTACGTATAATATCATGTCCCTGTGGTCTGAGTGTTGAAGGATAAACATTTTCCCAACCAGGGTTTGGCCAATCAGCAACGGTAAGTGGTGTAATTGAACTATCCATCCAAGTATCAAGAACGTCTTCTTCTGCTGTGAATGAAGTACATCCACAAGTACATGCATGGTCTGGCTGGTCAATGGTTGGATCAATTGGTAATTGCTCCTCAGTCGGTAATATTACTTCATGACAATCATCACAATACCATACAGGTATAGGAGTAGCAAAAATTCTTTGACGTGAAATACACCAGTCCCAGTCCATACTATTTGCCCAATTTTCTAATCTTTGATACATGTGTCCTGGAATCCATCTCATACTCTTTGCTTGTTCGATGATTTCATCCTGCATATTACTTACAGCTACAAACCATTGTTTTTTGGTCATGATTTCTATTGGAGTTTTACATCTCCAACAAAGCCCAACATTCTGGTCAACATCTTCCTGTTTGGTAAGGAATCCTTCAGATTTGAGATCTTCTATGATGGCCTTACGACATTCCTTTATCTCCATTCCTTCATATTTTCCACTTACTTCAAGCATGTGCCCATTTTCACTGATTGCATCAATTACATCCAAGTCATATCTTGTTACCCATTCAACGTCGGTTTTATCCCCAAAGGTACAAATCATTACAACACCAGTACCATATTCCGGATCAACTGAATCATCAGTAATAATTTTAACCTCCCTTTCATATACTGGTAATGTTACTGTCTGACCATGTAAGCTGGTGTATCTTTCATCATCAGGATGAACAACAACAGCTACACAAGCACATAAAAGTTCTGGACGGGTAGTTGCTATTGTTACGAAATCATCACTATCAGTTGCTGGAAAGTTCACGTAATTAAGTTTTGTAGTATTGTCCTTGTATTCTACTTCAGCAAATGCAATAGCTGTTTCACAACGAGGACACCAATTAATAGGATGAATATCCTGATAAATCATGTTCTCATCATATAATTTAAGGAAAGATAACTGGGTTCTTTTCTTGTTTTCTGGAAGCATTGTAATATACTCATGATTCCAGTCCTGTGAATAACCCATGCTAAGCATTTGGTTACGCATTTTTTCAATGTTATCATGGGTAAGGTCAATACAGTAATCACGGAATGTTTCACGTGGAACATCATTCTTTTTGATTTCATGAATTTCTTCAACTTTAACCTCAGTAGGAAGACCATGACAATCCCAACCCTGAGGGAACAAAACATCAAAATTGTTCATTCTCTTATATCTGGCTATAATATCCATGTAAACCCAATTAAGAACGTGACCCATATGAAGCTTACCAGTTGGATAAGGAGGTGGCGTATCAATTATATATGTTGGTTTAGTTCCATCACCAATAAAACGGTAAGTATCTTCATTCTGCCACAAATCCTGCAGTTCTACTTCTTTTGTATGATTATAATCTTTCGGAATCTCATTACTACTCATTCAATATCTCCATAAAAAATTTATTTAAGAATTATACTTTATTAATTACATATCTGTAAAAAATAAATTATAATTTTTTTTAAAGTTATTTAGAAAACTAATATTGATATAGTTAAAACTATCTTTTGAGGATAAATTTTTTAAAATTATATCATTAATTATGAGAATAAACTAATATTTATTAATAGGTTTCCTAAAACTTAATTAACTTAATTCTTATTTGTGAAAGTTATATTTAAAATGTTTTTTGATAAACTTAATATTAAGATTATCTTCCCAAACATTATACTTAAAAAAAATTAAAAGTATTTATCCCAATTATCTTTAAGTATTGGATAATAATCTTTTAAATATTCTAAAACAATTTTTAATTCTTGATAATCTTGTTCATCATAAGGTAAGATACCTAATTTAATTAAATTTTTCATAACATCTAGCTTTATATCTTCAGGTAAATTATTTAAAAAATTTGAATTGTATTTCTCATAAAAATTTAAAGAACATTTGTCAACAACATTCATTATATCTTCAGGTAAGTTTGAAACAATTCTTTTTGTTTTTTCAAATCCTATATGTTTCAAATACCATAATACTAAAAAACCATCAGCGAAATAATTGAAATCTATTTTTCTTTCAGGTTCTTTAAAATCATTCAAATTTAAGTACATATCTTTTAATCCATATTTTTCTTGAATAATCTTCATAATTAATTGTTTTCGATAATATTTTGTTGAATTTGGTGCAGCTAATGATTTAAGTGAATCATCCACTAAATAAGGAAAAGATTTAGCTACAATTAATGCTGTACCCACTTCTGTTAATCCTTGACAAATTTTCAAATCAGTTAAGCCAATTTGATTAAAAGGAGGGTTAGAAAATTTTTTTCTAGTAGATACTTTTGAAGATCCATGTAAACCCCAAGCTTCAAATATTGTACCGAATGTATGAAACTTAAAATGCAATAATTCATTATATAACATGGACCCTATACTCATAAACTGCCATATCCCACTAAGTTGTTCAACTTTTGTTTTGTTTACAAAATTTCTAAAATTTGTTTCTAATATATGTGGATTAAATTTTTTAAAAAAATCACTTTCTCGTTTCAAATAATTGTTTTCCATATCCCATTTTACGGATACCATTTCTGTTTTATTTTTAGGTAATATTGATAATAATGCGAGACTATCAAAACCACCACTAAAATTTAATATTATTTTTTCATTAATATTATTGTTTATAAAATCAGTATTAATTTTTTGTTTACAAGAAACTTTTGATTTTGTGAAATCAGAAATTTGTTGGATAATATTTTCATTTAATTCTAAATCATAATAAATTTTATCATATAACTGACCAGTTAATGTGGTTAAAACTACTGCCATTACATTATCATTAATACTATTTTTTTCATCTAGTTTAAAATATATTTCATCAAAATGTTTTAATTTATTATTTTCAATAACTGAAACTTTAAAAGAGTTAGTATATGTTTTTTCATCATAATTAAAATCTGTGAAGTTGATTATTTCCATAATATTCACCTTTTTTTATTGTTGGAGGAGATATAACAAATAATTTTTCATAAATAATTTGAGAATATAGATTATATGATACTATTTAGTCATTGAATAAGGGTTATTAGTAAATATGTATACAAAGTTCAATTTTATCAAAATATAAGTATAATTGCAAATCTTGTTTAAATGTGTTGTTATTACATTCTATTTTTTAAATAATTTAATATATTTACTTCATTACTTTTTTTATATTTGTTTTTCACATTGATTAACATACCATTCATAAGTTTTTTTTAAACCTTCTTCAAGAGTATATTTTGGTTGCCAACCTATTTTTTTTAATTTTGTTATATCTAATAATTTTCTATGCATTCCATCAGGTTTTGATTTATCAAAATATAAATTACCTTTATATTCAACAATTTCTTTAATTTTATAGCTTATATCTTTTAAAGTATTGTCAATACCAGTTCCAATGTTAATAAATGATTGTTCTTTACATTTATCAAAAGCAAACATTGTTGCTTCAACCATATCATCAACATACATTAATTCTCGATATTGATTTCCACTTCCCCATATTTCCACAGTAGAATTATTTTTAATTTTTGCTTCATGCATTTTTCGTATAAGTGCTGGTACTACATGTGAAGTTTTTAAGTCAAAATTATCATTTATACCATATAAGTTTGTTGGCATGACTCCAAAATAATTTGTTCCATATTGTTTATTATAATATTCACAAGCTTTTAATCCACTTATTTTAGCTAATGCGTATCCTTCATTTGTTGGTTCTAATTTCCCAGTTAGTAAGTATTCTTCTTTAATAGGTTGTTGGGATTTTGTAGGGTAAATGCAAGAACTACCTAAAAATATTAAATTTTCAATATCATATTTAAATGCTGTTGAGATAATATTATGTTGGATAATTAGATTTTCCATTAAAAAAGAACAGGGATCCTTATTATTTATATTTATACCGCCCACTTTAGCAGCGGCTAAAATGATTAAATCTGGTTTTTCTTTTTTTAAATAATTTTCAACATCAGATTGTATGGTTAAATCAAGTTCGTTATGATTTTTAAAGATAAGGTTATTATGACCTTTTTCTTTTAATAAACGATGAAATGCAGAACCTACCATTCCATTATGTCCTGCTATATAAATTTTATCAGATTTATCTAACATATTATCTCCTTATTGTTGTTATTTTTCATTTTTTACAAATTTTATATCTTCAACAACCATTTCATGAACAAGATCTTCAAAAGATGTATTAAAGGGATTCCAATTTAATTTTTGAATTGCTTTAGATGGATCTCCACATAATTCATTTACTTCTGTTGGTCTAAAATAAATTGGATCAACTTCTATAATTATTTGATTATTTTTTGAATTTATTCCTTTTTCATTAATTCCTTTTCCTTTCCAGATTATATCAATACCTATTTCTTTAAAAGCTAATTCACAAAATTCTCGTACTGTGTGCATTTTACCAGTTGCTATGATATAATCATCAGGTTCTTTCTGTTGTAATATTAACCACATACATTTTACATAATCTCGTGCATGACCCCAATCACGTTTTGCATCTAAATTACCTAAATATAATTTCTTTTGTTTATTCATGTGTATCCTAGCAACTGCAAGTGTAATTTTCCTAGAAACAAATGTTTCACCTCTTCTAGGACTTTCATGATTAAATAATATTCCATTTGAACAAAAATATTATAAGCTTCTCTATAATTTTTGGAAATCCAATAACCAAACAATTTTGAGACTGCATATGGGGATCTGGGATAAAAGGGAGTAGTTTCTTTTTGGGGAACTTCTTGAACTAAACCAAATAATTCTGAAGTTGATGCTTGATATATTTTTGAATCATATTTTAATATTTTAACTGCTTCTAGTATTCTTAAAATTCCTAAAGCATCAGTATTCGCAGTATATTCTGGTGTTTCAAATGAAACTTTAACATGAGATTGGGCTGCGAGATTATATATTTCATCAGGGTGTATTTTACGTATAACTTTTAATAAATTGGTTGAATCGGTCATATCCCCATAGTGGAGATAAAAGTTGCGTTTTTTATGCATATCTTCAATTAAATCCGACATATATAAATGTTCTATTCTTTTGGTATTGAATGTAGAACTTCGTCTTATTAAACCATGAACTTCATATCCTTTTTTAAGTAAAAATTCTGCTAAATAAGAACCATCCTGACCATTTATTCCTGTTATTAATGCTTTTTTTTTCATAAAATCATTTTATATTTTTATTAAATGTAACGAATTGTTTGGATATTTTTATAATTCTTTTACTTCTAAGTTATATAATTCATAATTATTATTTATTTCTGAGAATGATATTATGATATTTGATGTTAGATGGGGTTTATGTAAAATAATGTAATGAGTAAATTTATCATTTTCATAATGATAAAACTTGATTTTTTTTCTTTCTAACTTAGTCCCTTCTGAAGAGGTATAATTAAAAAATAATTGTCCATAATTTTTACTTTTTAATGATAATTTTATTATTAATGAACTATTGTCCTGTTTTTTTGAAAAATAAGGTAAAATTATTTTTGAATTTTCATTTAATGTTGAAATTTTAAAATAATTCCCCTCCGTTTTTTTATAATTAATATCAATAAAATTTATTTTATCTATATCTTTTAATAATTCAAATAAAAGTATGGATGAATCATCAAATTTCTTTTTTTCATTATTCTCAACATAAATTGGTGTTTTTTTGGATATAGTATCTGCAGAAATAATATATCTACTATAAAACCAGGGTTTTGGAGTAATAATGATTTTATTTTCATTTTTTGATAACCAAGATCCCCACCAACTGAATGTACTGTTTGCGATTATAAAATGTTTACATGATGAAAAAATATTTAGTAATTCTGAAGCACCTCTATTTAATGAGTTAATATCTTCTTGAAAATCTACAAAATATGATTGTTTGGGGAATTTTAGATTTTTTTTAACCCATTCAATATCATCTGAAAAAATATAAAATTTGGGATGTTTAACTTTTTCTTTAATTAAATCAATTGATTTGTAATAGTAATCCATAGAACATGTTCCAAAATCTTCATGTTTTAAAAAATCACCTCTTCTTAAGTGAATCGGACAGAATTAGATTTTTCTATATCTTTTATTAATTCAGAATGTCTTTCATGTGTAAGGAGGTATATCAAATCGTTTTTTATTATTTCTTCGTTATGTATAAAAAATTTTTCAGTAATATATCTTTTTTTATCTTTTTTAATACTTGAATTATAATATCCTGTAAAATAGCAAGGGAAGTTAATTTGACCCTTAATATTTTCAAAAAAAGTATCACAGTAATTTCCATCAATAGTGAATGGTAAACCTTTTTTATATAAAGTTAAAAACTCATTATTTTTAGATTCATATTCTTTAAAAGGATATACTCCTACAATTCCTTTAATATTATATGGATGTAAACCATATATTGAATGTTTTAACGTGTTTTTAAAGTTATATGATGAAATATCTAAATATAATTGTAATTTTAAATCAGGAGCTATTGATCGTCCAAATGAATATAAAAATAATTGATTTCCTAAACCTCCATTTAATTTTATATATAAATTTTTGTCTGATGATATTAACTCATGATTTTTTTCTGTTTTTTTATTTTTTTTTGTAACATTAAAAAAATTATAAAAATAATTTTTTATATTCAAATAAATTTTGTTCATGGTTTTCTCCTATTGATATATTTTTTCATTAATTTCTTATTTTTTGATAACACTTATAATGGTAACCAGTTTATTTCAATTTCTACAATTTCATTGTTTTCAACATTTTTTTCAAAAAAATAGGGACTGTCATAATTAATAACTTCTGATTTATTGAGGATTTTTTTATCATTTACAACAATTTTTGACAAATTAATAAATATCGGAATTCTTTTACCATTTTTAATATAATCTCTACTTCTTAAAAATAATTTAAATGTTCCTCTATTTATACATTTTATTTTAATTTTCAATTTGTTAGATAAACTATGTAACATTAATCCTTTTCCAAGTTCATTAGTATTCCATTTTGGTTGTTCTATTAATAAATTATCATCGGATGATGATTCTATTACTAATGAATTATCCTTTTTTCCATAATTTTTTATATCCATACGAAGAGTATTATATTTAAATAGTAATGAATAACTTTCTTTAGATATTAAATCATAATTATAATTTTCACTTTTAAAATTATTTAACCAATATATTATTGGTTTATTAAGCGTATTGTTTGAAAAATTAATATCATCAATTATTTTTAAAATAGCTATTGCCGCATATGCATCCGAAAGTGGAAAATATTTATTTTTTTCCATATACTCGATAATTTTTGAATAAATTTCTGGAGAAAAATATTGTTCAATTTTATTTTTAAAATTATTGGTTAATATGATTTTTTTAAAATATTCCTCTATTTCATTACATTTTGAAGTGTATAACAATCCTTTTTCATAGATATTTTCAGTATTAGTTTCATTAAGTTGTATATTATTGCAAGAAATTTTTTCTAAATCATTAATAATTAAAGGATATTTTTCATTAATTGTTCTGGCATAATTTATTGTTTCTTGAGAAATATTTTTTTCATTGTCAAACTTTATTTCTAGCAGTTCTGGACAAAATCTAATAAGTATTAATGAATATAATAAACTAGAATCACCACATTCTTCAGTAATTTTCCTAATTTTATATAATTTTGTATCAAACAATGGATTTAAATTAATATTATTTATTAAAAACGATTCTACATTTGATTTTCCATAGTGGTTAGGATCCCTAGTTTTTTTAATCATATATCTTCCAAATGAAGTATTATTAAAATTATTTTTATAGTTTTCATATTCATTAGAAATAATTTTTTTTGTTGATGAAATCATTGATGGATGAAAACTTCCAGCTGTTTTAAGATATTTTTCAACAACTATATTTTCCTCAACGTTTCCATAGTTCCTTAATGTTCCTCCACCAGTAAATGAATATACATATTTGTTAAATTTAAAATTTTTATAGAACATTTGTTTATGAAAACCTAATTTAGGATAAAAAGAAACATTTATTGTTGTGTTTAGTTCATTAAAAAATTTAGGGCGGATGTTTAAGTTTGCATCATCATTTAATTTAAAATCAAATTTTTCTGATAAAATAGTAGCAATCTTAAAGTCTTCAGAAAAAGTATGAACGTTATTATTGACAGAATTGAATAAAATTTCTTCAAAATTTACATTTGCATTAAGGAATAATAATAATACTGATCGTGTATCAAAACCTCCAGTAATGTCAACTATCAAATTATTTGTTTTTTGTTTTAAATTACGAATAATTGAAATCCATTTATAAAACCATTCATCAATTAGGGTAATTGCTTCTTTTGAATCCAATTCAATAGTATTTTCATTATAGTCAATATATTTTACATCCATTTTTTTTGAAATCAAATCTATTTCAATAAATGCATTTCTTGGAATTGATTCAATTTCATTTATCAAAGTTTCATGGCTTGAAATAGAGACTAAACTTGCTGATAAAAACATATTTGCATAATCTTCATTTAATGATATTTGATAATTATATTTTACATATTCAACTAACTTAATAAATGAATTAGAAATTGCAAAATAATCTCCTTTTCTAAATAAATATATCCCATAACTTCCATTAAAATCTTGGAATATCTGGATTTTATCCCCAAACTTTTTTACACATACATAAACACCATTACCAGATAAGGTTTCATCACAATATTCTTCATTTGTAACGATTCTATCGCCAATTATAGCATATCCATATAATTTTGATTTAACTGTATTTAAATTATATGAGTCAATAATAAAAAACTCATCTTTGTATAACATATCAAATTCCGACATATAATCACCAATTCCTCTAGAACCATATTAAAAACTTATATTTTTTAGAACAAATTACTAATTGGTGTTTAGCTCCTCTAAAATCATTAAAATAATAATCAATATTTTGTGAATCCAGTAGATTAAATAACCGTTTCACAGTATTTCTTTCTCCTTGTCTTTCATAATCATCTACAATTATTATAAAATCATCTTCAAGGTTACTGATTAAATCCCATATATTTGATCTTGAATATTTTAGCATTTGATTATTATTTTCATGATCAAAACCTTGAGGCCCATCAATAATAATTAAATCAAATTTATCATCCTGTAAAACTGATTTTAGATTTTTATATCTTAAATTTTCTGAATTATCAAAATTAAAACGTTCTATATCAACTTGTTTAATATTCATATTATTTGATAAATGCATCTTATTTGAAAAACTTTCTATCCACTCTTGATTACTTTCAATAATTGTTAATTTATTCCCAGAATTTTGAACGTAACTTGAAGTCATAAGACTTGTTTGACCCAATCCCAATTCTAGAATATTTTTAGGTTTTATCTCGTTCAAAATTCTATATAGTATATACATGAAAGAATAGTTTGAAGCACCATTATTTAGTGATAATGCTTGATTTTTAAGCCATGTTGAATTTTTTATGGTATCATTAAAAACCATAGCATATCTTATTTCATCAACATGTTTAAAAATGGTATTATATTTGTAAGAATTAAATTCTTCTATAATCTGATTGTGTAAATTAATTATTTCGTTCGTTGATTTCTTTTGTTTTATAATATTGTTTTCAAATAAATCAAAATCTTCTGACATATTATAAAAACTTTTTATTAAAGAATTAATTGAATTAGACATCTCATTTAAAGAATGATTAATTAATAATTGTTGTGAATTAAAAGAACTATCTATTTTTTCATAATTGGCTAAATTTGAATTAATCAAAATATCTTTTAAATCTAAAAGATAATCATTTAAATCAGTATATTGATTTATATTTAAATTATATAATTTGTCATAAGTATTTTCAAGATGTATATCTAGCATATTTACATTTTTTTCTAAAAATAATAATCTTTCAGCCGTATCATTATTTGAAATCTGAATTGATTTATTAATACTTTTTAGTTCATTATGAATTTTTTTTTCTTTTTGCAAAATATTTAGTAATTTATCTTTTTCTTTGTTTGAAATTTTAAGAGCATTATCCTTTTCATTAATTGTTTTGTTTGATATTTTGAGAGCATTATCTTTTTCTTTTACAATTCTATGCAATTTTTCATAGTTAGATTTATAAAAAATATAACTATTACTGCTTTCTAAAAATTTATTTTTTATTTTAGTGATTAGAGACATATTTTAACCTATATAACTTAATATTTTAATTATTTGACAGTTGTTTATATAATGAAAATGCAGGGACATATTCTTTATTTGAAATTAGTTCAAATAATTCTTTATTTTTAATTTCTTCATCTTTAAAAAATTCCAGATATTTATCAAAAAAATTACTAGAATAATTTACGAGACGTTTAAATTCTTCAAATTCCAAAGTTGAATTTAAAAATCTGTAATTAACCCAATAATTTAAGTTATTCAAAGGAACATTCAATTCATCACAGCCATATTTTATGAATAAATTATAAGAATAATTATAAACATCAATTAAAGTCTTCAATATACTTTCCGAATTATTTAAAGAGATTGAACTTAAATTATTTCCAATTTCTTCACGTATCTCATAAAAAACAATTGGTTCATCTACAAATAACATAGATTTTGCATTAAATAATGTTTCTTGATAAAATACCAAATCTTGACCTGATTTAAAATTTTTAAAAAAAAGATTCTTATCTATCAAAAAACTTTTTTTATATATTCGTGACCATATTGATGGGTCAATTTTAAATAATTCAGTATTATCAAAGACAGATTTATATTTAGTTACTTGTTTATTAATATTTCTATTTGTCCAATTTACTTTTTTACCATCTCTTGAGTTATTTATGTAATTTCCACAAACCATGTCAACTTTATATTTTTTCATGTTTTTATATAATTTTTCACATGCATTATTTAAATAATAATCATCATGATCTAGAAACATTATATATTCACTTGATGCATTATTAATTCCAGTATTTCTTGCATTTCCAGGTCCCTTATTTTTATCTAGGAAAATAGATTTGACATTCGGATATAAATCATTTAACTGTTGTATATACTTTGTACCTTCTTTAAATATAGAACAATCATCAACAAAAATCACTTCTAAATTTTCAAAACCAAGAGATTGATCTTTAATTGAATTAAACGATTTTTGAATATGTTTTATTTTAGCATTATAAATTGGAATAATAATAGATATTTTAAAATTTTTTTGTAGAGCCTTTAACTGTTTAATATTATAATTATATTCAATAAAATTTTCAGAATCCATAACCAAGTTAAAAAAATTTCGGTTTTCAAAGTATAATTTTTGATTAAAATCATTTTTCAAACCGTAGAGACGAGAATATTTATTAAATAACTTTTTCATTAAGGAAAAATACTTCATTCGGTACTTATAATCTATTAAGTAAAATTTATTTTTAATAACACTAACAAAATAATTTAAGACAAAATTCGAATATTTAGAAAATATCTTATTTTCTATAAAATAAGATAATACTAAGTCTGCAATATTTAGAATATCCAACAATTCTTTACCATAAGATTGAGTAATTGAATTTAGTCGAACTCTTCTATTATAAAAGAATTGATCTATTATCATGAATTTCTTTGATTCAAAGATTATTCTGAAATAAAATGGGTTGTCTTCATGGATTAAACCTTCCGGAAAATAGATTTCATTATCAATCAAAAAAGATTTTAAAAAAAATTTGTTGCATGCACTATTAGCCATTCTAAATATAACATCATCATCAATAACATTTTTTGATAAATTTTTATCCAAATATTTATCCATATATTTCATAGAATAATAATCAGTTTTGAAGAAAGTTCTTGAAGGTTCATCAAAATTTATTAATTTAAACATTAAAAAATCTAATTGATTTTTTTCAGAAATATCAAAACATTTTTTAACACAACGGTTATCTAACCAATCATCAGAATCTAAAAACTGAATATATTTACCCGATGCTTTTTTAATTCCAACATTCCTTGTTGCACCTAGACCAACATTTTCTTTATTTTGATAAATTTTTATCCTATTATCTTTTTTTTCAAAATATTCTAAAATTGAATAAGATGAATCAGTAGAACAATCATCAATACAAATTATTTCAATGTTTTCTAAACTTTGATTCAATAAACTATTCAAACAATCATGTAAATAATTTTCAACATTATAAACAGGAACTATGATAGAAACAGCAATATCATTTGATGTCAAAAAAAATTACTCCTTTACTTATTAATTATATAATATTTTTCTCAAATTATTTATATTTTTGTTGTTTTCACTAGTTTAATTTTCTATTTTTTAAATTATAATTCTTATTTTTCTTTTAAAAACTCAAATAAACTTATAAGAAAAAAATTTAATTTTTATTGAAAGTTAAAAACATAGAAACAATATATATAATAATACAAAATATCTTTATAAAAACATAAATTCAAAATGTGCTCATTTTCATATTAAATAACAACATAAAAGTTAAATAAAAATATGTAAAAAAAATATATTTTATTTCAAGGTTATTAAAATGTTCAAAAATAGATTATCAAAGTATTCAAAAAAACTCTATTTTACAAACATGAACAGAGTTAAAAAAAAGATTTTAAATGAAAAATATAAAATATCAATCATCATACCCCTATACAATGCAAAAGAAAAAGAGATTAAAAGAGCATTTGAATCAATTCAAAAACAAACATTAAATTTTAATGAGATTGAAATTGTATTTGTCGATGATTGTTCAGAAATTACAGAAGGAAAAAATTACGTTACTCAACTAAAGAAGTCCTTTTCAAATATCAAATCCATATTTTTAACTGAAAATAAAGGTTCTGGTAATGCAAGAAACCAAGGAATGAAATTAGCTTCAAGTAATTATATCATGTTTATGGATCATGATGATTATTTAGTTGAAGATGCATGTGAATTTTTGTATGAAACGATAATAAATGAAAATGTTGATATTGTTGGTGGTAATTTTAACAATAATAATATGGGAAAAATCAATTGGGAAAGTAAAAATGTATATTCACCCATTAAGATAAAAAGTTTGTCTGAAAACATGAACCTATTATTATTGCCCCCATCCATTTGGACAAAAATTTATAGAAAAAATTTTTTAATAAACGGTAATATATGTTTTAAGGATTTTAAAACTGGTCAGGATTTAATTTTTTATCATGAGTGTTTGATTAATGCAAACGGTTTATTTTTCATTGATAAAGTTGTATATAATTATGAACATAGAACTAGTCAAGAATTTGGATCAATTTCATTAGATTATTCTATAACTAACCTCAATGAATTATTGAATGTATATGAGTATATGTTTAATCAGTTACATGTTTATAATTCTGATTATTCTTATATTATTTTGGATGATCAATTAAATTATTGGATTAAAAGTAGATTGTTAAATTCTAATTTATCTTTTAAAGAATTTTTAGGATTATTTGAAAATAAAAAAGAATTATGTTTAGAATATGATCATTATAAAAAAGATGAGAATAAGAAAAACCGCATGTTAATTGAAAACATAGTAAAAAACGATTATTTAACTGCTTATGAACTTTATAATAACATGAAAAAACAATAAAAGCTTTTATTTAGCCGAATATCTTGAATTATTATCTTTCAATTGATTTAATAAAACCATTAAATTTTTATCTTTAGCATTTAATTCTTTATTTAAGTAATCTTTTTCATCAATTAACTGTTCACAAATTTCTTCAAGTTTTTGATTCTCTTGTTTTAATAACAAAAATTCTTTATTATTTTTTTCCAAAGAATCAATACGTGTCAATAAGTGAACAATCCTTCCCTCCAACAAATTAATATGTTTTTTTAAGTAACAATTTTCATTATATATTAAATCAGATTCTGATTGAAATTGATTCTTTTCTACAATAAATTTATCTTCATTAATAAGATTATAATAACCTAATATAACATTATTATATTCTTCTATTGATCTTGCATTAACTATATTATCAATAATAGTTACTAATTTATTTGGAATAAAACTATCAATGAATGGAGAATCAGTTTTTCTTAATTTAAATAGATATCTTTTTGATAATTTAAAATATTCAGCATTGTTAATTTCTAAATAATTTGTTATTTGAATAATCTGAAATAATGTAAATTCATTTATAAATTCATTAAAACAATTATTTTCTTGTAAAAAATTTTTAACTGAATCAATGACTTTAAAAATATCGGTAGGCCTTGATTGTTTGTTAATAATAGATGTGTCATTTGACAGACGATATTTGTATAAAAATTCTGGCACATATGATATTTTTTTGGCTTTTAAGATTACTTTCACATGAAATAAAACATCTTCAAAAAATATCTTCGTATCAAATTTAAATTGTTCTTCTAATAAAAATTTCCTATTATATAACTTTAAACAGGCTGAAAAAGAATTATTTAAAACATATTCTTTTATATCTTTATAAGTGAATGAATAATTCATAAAATCAACATTTTGAAGTACTGATTCTAAATCAAAACAAGGTATTGAATAATTCAATTCATTTATTTTATTAAATCTTGCTAATTTACATAATACAATATCGGTTTTATTTGCAGTAATGTTTTCATATAATTTTTCAAGGGTTTGATTAAATAATAAATCATCCGAATCTAAAAAGAATATATAATC
The DNA here is from genome assembly GCA_017430835.1 of Methanosphaera sp. Next base: position 11,708 of record JAFRMD010000118.1, on the reverse strand, counting down.
TCCTTTTGCATTTTCTATAGCAACATTTCTTGAAGCTCCAAGTCCCTGATTTTCCTGTGAAATAATTTTTATTCTTTCATCTTTTCTTGCGTATTCTTCGAGTATTTTTAAGGAGTTATCTGTTGATCCATCATTTATACAAATAATTTCAATGTCTTTAAATGTTTGGTTGATAACACTATCTAAACAGTTCCCCAAATATTTTGCAACATTATACACTGGGATAAGTACTGAAATTTTTGCCATAAAATCACCATTACTTGGTTATTTTTTTAATAATTTTTTCATTTGTAAAATCATTGTTCTTAATGGTTTTGTTATTTTCCAGCTTGTTGAATTTATAACATTTTCTTTAAAGTTAAGTAGTTCTATTTTTTCAGCATTAATCTTGTTTTTTTCTATATTAATTTGACTCTTTTCTTTTTCTAATTTTTTAATCCTTTCTTGTTTATTGTAGATAATATTTTGGTAATTTTGTATTTGTTTTTTATAACCTTTTTCTAATTTTTTGTAATTATTTTTTAAATTATCTGATTCTTTCAGTATTGAAGTAATTGTTTTCATTTGTTCAAATTCAAGGTAATCTTTAGATGATAATAAATATTTAACTATGTTTAAATTTTCTTCAGTTAATAAAATAATAAAATCGTTATATGTTTGATGTACATTTGTAATGTCTTCTTTAAATTTTTGGTAAAATGTTTCTTTGAATTGTGTTTGTATATTATCAAATCGGTATAATGCAAAAACTACCTTGTTATTAAATAATCTTTTTTTATAATTTTCAAATTCATCGAATTCTTTAAATACATCCCATACTTGATTATAAATTTCTATTGCATCATACCATTTTTCGGATCCTGCACCAATCACGGAATCATTGTGAACTCTTCTGATATAATAATATTCATCTAAGAAATATATTCTTTTAGCTAAAAACATTAACTTCCATGAAAATATGTTATCTTCAAAAAATATTCCTTCTGGAAAGTTAACTTGGGAGTCTTGTACGAACTTTGTATTATACAATTTATTTACTGGAGTAACTGATACATTGAATATACGTTCACCTAAATCTTTATAACTAAAGATTTTATTTTTTATTGTTTTATTTACAATATACATATCATATAAAGGAGTATTATAGTATTCTTCTTTTGTATCATCATAGTTTATTAATTTATACATGACCATGTCTAATTTTTTTTCTTCACAAATGTTATATGTTTTTTCCAGAGTTTCTAATTCTAAAGTATCATCCGCATCCATAAATGAAAAATATTCTCCTGTGATATATGTTAATGCTCTGTTTCTTGTAGCTCCCTGACCCTTATTTTCTTGTGTAAATAATTTAAATCTTTGATCTTTTTTTGCATATTCTTCAAGAATTTCTTGTGAATCATCCGTAGAACCATCATTTATACATATTATTTCAATATCAGTTAATGTTTGATTAGTGATACTGTCCAAACATTCTCTAAGATATTTCCCTGCATTGTATACTGGAATTATTACAGAAACTTTTACCATCATTATCCCCTCATCAGATTAACTTTCATCTAGTATTTGTGCATATATTTCATATATTTTATCTGCATTTCTCTCCGAAGTCATATTATGATACATATATTTTCTTCCAGTACTTGCAATTTGTCGTGAAAGCTCTTTGTTAGTGATTGCTTCTATAATTTTGTTACAAAGATCATCAGTACTTCCTTGTTTGTATAATAATCCTGTTTTTTTATCGCAGATAAGTTCCTTTGTTCCTGCCGTATCCGCACCTATCACTAAGTTACCAGATAACATTGCTTCAACAGTAGTTCTTCCAAATGCTTCTGATTTCGCACAAGTAAATGATATATCTGCTTTATCATAATAGTTTTCTACATCATATTTGTAACCTAAAAAGTTCACGTTAGTAATGTTTGCCTTTTCGAAAATATCTTTAACTTCTTCTCGAATTTTTCGGGTTCCAAGTCCTACAAAGTTAACTTCAAAATTCGTGTATCCTTTTTGATATAATTTGACACATGCTTCGGCAAATTCTGTTTGTCCTTTATAATATTCAAATCCGCCTACAAATATGAATTTAATTGTTGAATTCTCAAACAACTTTTTAGTTGGTTTATAGAAACGTGTTGCATCTATTCCATTATGTACTCGTACTAATTTCTCTTTGTCAAAAATATTTTCATATTTCTTATATATGCTATCTGATATGGCAATAACTTTTGTTGATTTATTTATTAATTCATTTCCCTTTTTCCTATCCCATAAAGTGTTGTTTTGATCTTCTTCAAGGAATTCTCGTAAGTGCCATACAAATGGAATTCCAACTTTTAAAGAAGCAATAGCTGCTACATATGAATATGTTGTGTTAATATGTACAAGATCTATCTTATTACTTTTTAAATATTGGGTAATCTTGTTAATTGCTTCTTCATTAACTTTTTTCTTTCTTTCAATTTCAGGTAACACATCTTTATCATGAAGTTTTGATAAAGGAATCACCCAATCTTCCGAAGGAATAATATCATATTCCAAGTTTAACGAATTTAGAACTTCTTTTCCATGACTATCATATGGAAGTAATATTTTCACACCTAGATGATATTTATTTTTTAAATTTAATGCTAAATTAGCCATGCTAAGGAAAGCACCAGATGTTTTGTTATTATCAGATGAAACTAAAAGGATATTTGTAACATAGGAAGAAAAAGATAAAATTTTCTCATATAAATCAACATCTTGCTTCTTAAAGTATTTTTTGATAATCTTCTTATTCATCCTCTTTGCTACTTGATACATACTAGAACAAGTCATTTCTTTTTGTTCTTCGAAATTATCTTTACTTAATATATCTCGGAAATGCCAAAAAATTCTAACATATAATGCTTTTAATACTTTTTCATTATTACAAGAATTGTTTTCAAGAATATCTAGTACATTGTTCATTCTTTTCATAGGTAGTGTTAAATCGGATAAGTTATTTGTAGATGAGTTTAAATTTGATTCACGATAGTAATAATAGGGTTTATCCAGGTACTTTATTGATTTTGCATGTATCATCGTTTCAAATAAAAATGGATTATCTACCCATGCTCCTCCAGGTTCTTCCATAAATTTAATATTATTCGCTATCAATAATTTTCTTTTATAAATGGCGGCCCAAATACACGGATGTCCATTTAAAATATTTTCATCATCAAAAATCGTGAATTTAATTTCAGGTAAGTTCTGTTTTGTTCCATCAACTTTTAAATCAATAATTTTTGAATAATTTTTGTTCATATGCCAGAAGTTTACTTTGGCTATATCAACAGTTGAATTTTCAGTTAACATATATAACGTTTCGAACATATCTTCTTTAATATAATCGTCTGTTTCAACTATTCCTATATATTCTCCTCTTGCTTCAGAAATCCCTAAATTCATTTGATGACCATAACTTTTTTCATCCGAAATTATCAATTTTATTCGTGAATCTTTTTGAGAGTATTCTTTTAAAATTTCTAGGGTCCCATCTGTTGAATTTGCATCTACGCAGATTATTTCTATATTTTTTAATGTTTGATTTAATACACTTTTAATACATTCATCGATGTAATCTACAACATTGTATGATGGTAATATGATTGATAATAATGGCCAAATATTATTTGAATTTTTTAACTTTTGAGTAATTGTATTATTAAATTCACTATTTAAATTATCCAATGACGAATAATTTTTTTTCATATCCAACTTCGTACCTTTAATTTTTTTATCAAGACTTTTTATATCTTTATCAATAATACCTTTTTTAAAATCACTTAAAGCAGATAATTTTTTATTTATACTTTGATTTTTTTCTTTTAATTGTTTATTTTCTTTTGATATTCGCATATCTTTCTTATTAGCGTTAATTAAATCAATATTAACTTTATATTCCTTAAATGAATCAGATATTAATACTTTTTTAAATCTATTCATTAATACAAGAGGTATAACTGATTTATCAAAACATTTATTTGAAAAATATAATGAATTAATTTTAAGAAATTCTGATTTAGCAACTTGAAAATATTCTTCTGTTGCTGTAGTTAATATGTAATTTATCACCTGTCTAATTTTAAAATAAACAAATTCAGATATGAACTCATCAAAACATTTTTCCTGCTTTAAAATATCTTCTACAATATCACATATCCTAAAAATATCTATTCCATTTGATGATGTGTTATTAACTGAATTTGGATTAGAAAGACGATATCGGTAAAAAAATTCTGGAACAAAAGAAATTTTTTTGGCTCTTATCATTGATTTCACATGAAAAGGCACATCATCAAATGCTACATTTTCAGGAAATCTGAAATCCCCATATTTATCAAGAAATGCTTTTTTATATAATTTAGTCCAGGGAGCAAAAGAAGCATTTAAAACATATTCTTTTACATCATGATAATCAAAAGTATAACTATCAAAATTTACATTAGGAAACTTTTTTTCAAAATCATATCCTGGAATACTATAATCAACAGGTTTTCCATCCCTAAAACGAGCAATTTTTGAAATTACTAAATCAGAATCATTATTTATCGCATTTTGATATAATTTTTCAAAAGAAACATCTATTAAATAATCATCTGGATCAAAAAAGTAAACATATTCCCCCGTTGCATTATCCAATGATCTATTTCTTGCAGAACCACAGCCCCCATTTTCTTTATCGATAACTTTTACTCTAGAATCGATTTTAGAAAAATTTTGCAACATTTCTAAAGAATTATCTTTTGAACCATCATTAACACATATTACTTCAATATCTGTAAAAGTTTGATTTAATAGGCTATTAATTGATTCATCCAAAAAATTTTCAGCATTATAAACAGGAACTATTACCGAAATTTTAACCATCTTATCCACCAATAAAAATATAAATATACAATATGTATATATTAAATTATATAATTAATATAATTAATTGTTTAATCAATTATTGCATTTTTAATAAATTTAATTAAAAGAAATATATTTTAAAGGAATTTATGAAAAAAACTTTTTTTAAGAAATTATTAATTTAGAGGTTATAAAATGATAAAATTATCAACAAATAAAAAAAGTAATGAAAATAAAACTATTAACTCAAATTCATTATTAAAAAATGAAGGAGCACATGATGAATCATTATGGCACATTGATTCCTCATTATCTACAGTAGTTGATGAAGATTGTGTAACCATTATTAAAAAAAATGGAATTTCTGATGAACAAATATTATTTCCAAAATTAACATTAAAGGATAACTTCGAAATATCCATGGATGTTAAAGCTATTAATGGAACATATATAACCTTTATTTTAAATACTTCACCCCATTATGGTGGTACTATTACAGGCTGGCGTGAAATGCCCGATTGGACTTCCTTAAGGATTAAAAGAACAAATGATATAATTGAAGTATACTATGGAAATCCAAAAAAGCCTCAAGCAATATATAAAAATCAAATAAATAATTTATATTTCTTAATAAGATTTATTGGTCTTGAAGATGAAAATAAATTATATTTTAAAAATTTTACCATATTTGAAAATAATCAAATTAAATTTTTAGATATTGGTGTCAAGAATGATTTTGAATATATTTTAAGAGAAGTAAGCACGACAAAAGAAAGAATGTATGAAGTAACTGATAAATTAAATCAAATAGAAAAAATTATTGAACCCTATGATTCTTTAAAAAATTTAATGAAATTCCTATCAAATGATGCTGAAATTAAACCCAAAAAAAATGTAAAGCTTATACAAAATATCAGCGAAGAATTACTGAAGTTTATTGTTAATATTTGTGAAAAAAAAGATTATACTTACTGGTTAGATAATAGTACGTTATTAGGGGCAGTTCGTCATGAAGGATTTATTCCTTGGGACTATGAAATTAGTTTAGGATTATTAAGATTTGATTTTAATAAGGTAATAACAGATATTAAAAAAGAAGCCATATTAACTAACATAAGAGAAAATTTAATCATAACAATAGATGAACTTACTGAAAATGATGAAATCAGAACATACATCAAAGTTAAATACTGTGATAATGAAGGAAACATTCTTTCATCCGCAAATATTTATGCTTATGATTTTTTAATAAATTTTAATGAAACAATTATTGAAAAATATAACAATGAAATTCAATCATTCCAAAAAAATATATTAAATGGAGAAACACGAAGAAATGCTGAAAAAATATTATATGAAAAATTAGAATTAAGTAAAAACAAAAAAGATTTCATAATTCAAGGGGTAGATGGAATTACAGAAAAACAAGAAACACAAGTACATATCTGGAATACATCGGATATTATACCTACAACATTGAAAAAATTCAATGGTGAAAAATTTAAATGCCCAAATAATTATGATAAATATCTAACAATAAAATATGGAGAATATTATAATCCTAAAATTAATTATGATGAAGAATTATTTCAAATGCTAAGAAATAAACAAAATTCTGAGGAATATTTGGAAAAATATTTGATTTTACTAAGAGATGTTAATGACCTCTAATATTTTTTTACTCCTCATATTTTTTATTTATTTCAACTAAAATTCTTATTTCTTCTTTATATATTTTATCCGTTTCTTTATTTTTCATCAACGATTTTAATCTGTAATGATGATGGTGAATAATCTTAGGTATTTCCATATATTCTCCATAAATACACTTTAAATAATAATCTATATCATTTGGACAGTTATATTCTTGATTATTAAATTCTATTTTTTTCAAAGGAAAAATTCTTGATGTTTCCATTATTTGAAATTTATAATCTTTAACTCCACCTCTAACTCCATCAACACCAGATATTAGGTAATTTGTTTTTTCAGTCGTTAAATCCAAATTTTGATATGAATCATTAATAGCTTGGTTTCTATCAACACCATTTAATATTTTTTTATTAAAATTTATTTTCTCCTTAAGAAAAGTTTTACTATCTAATGTATTATTACTTATATAATCATAAGGGAATATATCTAAACCTGCAAAAATACTTCCAACAAGTGGTTGGTAAAAAATTTGAATAAATGGTATGGGATATCCTGAAACATTTAACCGATTTATATTTACAGAAATTTTTTTTGATATTTTTAATTCATCAAGTTCTAATGAAATGATTTCCAAAAATTTATTAAAATCAGTTCTCATCATAGCAATATCAATATCATCATCCCAGGGTACAAAAGAATTATGTCTTTGAGCTCCAAGCAAAGTTCCATAGTCTAACCAATAAGTAAGTCCATGTTTATTACAAATGTTTACAATTAAGTTCAATAATTCTTGTGATAAAATAAATACATTCTTTAAAACGCCTTTAGGTTTTAAATCATAAAAAAGAAAAATTGTAGCAAACTGTTCATTATATGAATTTAATATTTCTTCGTTATCCTTTTGTAAATTTAAGAAATTCTTATGCAATTTTTTTATTTTATTATTTAATTTTTGATTTTTTTTTGATAATTTAACAATTTTTTCATCTATACTATCCATTTTATTTTCTATTTCTTCCTTAGAATTAATCCGATTCTTTTTTTCAAATAATTTATTTAAATAATTAATCATAAAAAAATCTCCCGATATATTCTTATTTTGATTTATTGTAAGGGCATTAATTAAATTCTTCATTAATCTTTCGAATAATTTCTAAATAATATTCACAATAATCATCAAAATTTTCTTGTTTTTTAATAAAATCTGATTGCTTATGAGAATTTGAAAAAACCGGTTTCATATAATCTCCATAAATACTTTTTAAGTAATAATCATAATCATTAGGTATATAATAGTCTTTACCTGAAAACACATGTTTCTTTAAAGGAAAAATATTATTACTATCTAAAATATTCACTTTACTTTTTTTCATTGCAATTGTAGTTCCATCTGGACCATGAATAACATGCTCCTGGTAAGTATAACTTAAATTTAAATAATTATACATTTCTTTTTCAATATTTTGTCTTGGAATTCCTTGAAGTATTTTTTGGTTAAAGATTTCTCTTTGATTTAGATATTTCTTATATATAGTCCCATCATATTCCCCTAAATAATCATATGCAAAAACATCAACCCATGACAAAGCTTTTTTATCTTTATCAACAAATAATAACTGTAGAAATGTCCTAGATATTTCACCATAATGTATAGGTACATCAATTTTAATAATGAAATGTTGATTTAATTTTTTATTTTCTATTTCTTTGGGTAATACTTGTAAAAGTTTATTAAAATCAGTTCTCATCATTCCAATATCAAGATCATCATCCCATGGAATAAAATTTTTATGACGAATAGCCCCTAATAATGAACCAAAATCTAACCAGTACTTTAATTCATGTTTGTTACAGACAGATACAATAAAATCCAATATTTCTTGACAAAATTCTTGAACATAATTTAAAGCACCTATTGTCTCTAATTTTATATCTGAAGACACAAAATCTAATAATTGAGTATGATTATCTGATAAAATTTCATAATTCTTTTCAATAGTATTTTGTCTCTTTTTAATAATATTCAATAGTTTAATAAGATTTTCAGAATCCATATTCAAATAATTTTCTGTAAACACTAATTTATCATCCATTTTAATCCAAAATTCTTTAATATGCAAGAAATTTTCATCATTAAACCCATTGAATCTAAATATGAAAAACAAATCATCTTTCGAAATTTTTTTAACAGATTGAGGCTTCATAGAATTATCATAAAATATTTGAACATTATTTTTTATCCTTTTTATTCTTAAAGAAGTCCATTTAGAAATATTTCTCCAACCAAATGCCGTATCAGTATAAGCCGGTTCATCATTCAGTAAAAAACTAATATATTCACCATTATCTGATTGAATTAAAAGATTTATCTCAAAATTTCCAGATAACTTCACATAAGGGTTATAATATAATTGTTGTGAAGGCATATTTTTTCTTTTAATAACTTTTATTAATCCATTTTTTGATTCTATAGAAATATGTGATGTTTTTATCCAATTTTCATCATCATGTTCATCAATATATTCCATATTCTCTTCACAGATATTCATTAAATCAACTTACCATTAAAGTTAAACTTTCTTATACTATGTAATTATGTAAATTAAATCATATAAAATAAGTGTTAGCAAATTAATTTTAATAAATTTTCATTCTTTAATTACATGAATTATTTAAAAAAATGAGGACATTACTTTAAATAAAGTATAAAACAAAAATATAACATAACAACTTGGTGATAAAAATGAATTTATTTAATTCAATAAGTGAAAAACGGGATTTAATAGGAAAGATATTTTTTATAATTAGTATGATTATTCTGTTATATATGTTTATTAGCCCACTTAATAAAACATATATTCACGTAGATGAGTACTTTACACTTTCAATCATTCAATTTCCATTAAACGAAATGTGGAGTATTATTTTAAATGATGTGCATCCTCCATTATATTACTTTATATTGATAATTTTTGTAAAACTTTTTAGTTCATTTATGAATACTCTTTTAATTTCTAAAATAGTTTCAATTATTCCATATTTATTATTAATAATTATTTCAATGGCTAAAATTAAAGAAGAATATAACTGGTTTACTGCTGGTTTGTTCACATTTAGTATTGGAATAATGAGTGGCTTTCTCATACAATTTTTAACAGCACGTATGTATGGTTGGAGCTTATTTTTCTTGGTAATGTCATTTATTTACATGAAAGATGTGTTAATTAAATCAGATTTAAAATCATGGCTCTTGTTTACAATTTTTTCAATATTCTCAATATATACTCACAATATTTTGTTAATTAGTGTTGGGTTCATATATTTAACTATAATTGTTAATATCTTGCTAAATATTAATAATAAAAAAGAAAAAATAACAGAACTTAAAAAATGGTTTGTTTCAACATTAATTTGTATTTTATCTTATGTTCCTTGGTTATTTGTTATTTTAGGACAAATAAACGCTAAACATGGAAATGGAAATACTTCATTTAATTTACAAAATTTCTTTGACTGTTTGTTAAGTTTTATAAACTCAACAAATAACATTATTTTGCAAGTTCTTGGATTAATTTTCTTAATACTAATAATTATTATAATATTGAATCAGTACTTTGATAATAAAAATAAAGATAATTATTACATTTTAAGTGGAATTATTATATTCTTATTAACTTTAATTGTTAGTGCAATTATCATACCACTATTATTTGCACCAATATATGCAAAGTATTTACTTCCTGTTTGTGGTATAATGTGGTTATCCATTTCAATATTACTTAATAATGTGAAAAATAAAAAATTGTTTAGTATACTAATATTATTAATAATTTTAATGGGTTGTTTGAATTCTATTTCTCTTTTAAATGAATCAAATAATTTATATAAAGTAGGACATGAGGAAAATATTGTTTTAGAACAAATAAATAATAAAAATAATGTATATTTATACCCTAATGAATATAATTATATCTATTATCATAACCACTTAAATGAAACTCAAGGGTACAATATTAAAAAATTTAAAAATATTAATGATAATAATATAACATTCGAAAAAAATATTACGAAAATCCTATTAGATAATAACAATAAGAATATTTATACTATGAAAAAAATTACAAATGAAAGTGATTTGGATTATGGTAAAAATATTTCAGCAACAAAAGTAGGGGGTAGAGGTTACAATTGGATTATTAAATTAGAATTAAAAGATGACCTGAAAACATAAACCCCCCCCTCTATTAAACATTTTAATTGATAATCAATTTATACTGCTCTTTTTTTAATCTTCTAATTTTACTATTAAAGATTTAAATTTTTAGTTATTTTGTTATGTTATTCTAGTTTTGTTATTATTTAAGACCATTCTTGGTTTTTTATTATTTATTTTTGTTTTTAGATTTTTTTAGTGCTTGATTTAAAAATTAGTATGGTTATGTTTATTTCTGTGGTTGAACATAATTCTAATTGAACATTGACTTTGTTGATGTTTTTTATGACTTTATGTGTATTATTATTTCAATAAAAAGTATATTTGAATTTCTTGGCGAGAAACCCCTCATAACATAAATCTTATTTTTGGAGGTGTGAAAAATATTTACAGTGAAAAAGAGTGAAATTCGAACAGGTTTTCTAGTATTTTTTGGGTAAATTTTTTGGACGTATCATGTTTTTTTTAACTTCTCCTTGTCTTTTTAATTACAATATTTTTTTTAATGTTTTGCACGTATACCTACCTAATGTTCTAATTAATGTTTTACATTTGTTTTATTGGACTTATTCTTGTTTTAATCCTTTGTTTAAATGTTTTTAGCTTCGCTAATTTGCTGTTGATTAGATTTAATATTCTTTTGGAAGTATTATGACGTTTATATCTTCTCTACCCTAGATAATCATATTCATAAATCTTAAATCAAAGACCAGTTCGTTTTATTTAGCATGTTTTCGAGTTCTTTGTAATTCTTTAGGATTCAATATGTTTTCTATAAATCCAAAAAAAAAACAAGAAAAAAAAACAATTATATAACGTGGAGAGAGGCCGTGCAACAAAGTTCAGTTTAAGCAATATTTTTCATACTTTAAATCTTTTTAATTTCTTTATTATTTGATATTTTTTTCTGTTTTTATTTATAATTTTATTATTAAAGATTTTCTTGGATTTAACATAAGATGTT
>JAFRMD010000117.1 GCA_017430835.1 Methanosphaera sp. | reverse complement strand
ATCTATCGAATTAGACATAAGTTCTAGAAGTATTATGGGTGTTTCTGTCCCTGTTGTAAAAAGTAGATCAACTCACAATGACGTAATAAGCAGAGGTTACGGTTTTGCTGGAACTTCAGCAAACTTGGATATTGCAGCTAAGGAATTTGAAGAATCTATTAAGATTATCATTGAACTTGGTGAAATTGAAAAAACCATTATTATGTTAGCTAAAGAAGTTGAAGCAACAAAAAGAAGAGTTAATGCTTTAGAGCATGTAATGATTCCTCGTATTAACAACACCATTTCATTTATTGAAATGCGTTTAGAGGAAATGGAAAGGGAACAATTCGTACAGCTTAAAGTTATTAAAAGAAATATGGATGCTCGAGAATCTGAATAATTTCATGGTTTTCCATGATTATTCTTTTTTTTAACCTTTTCATATCATTTTTAACCACTATTTTTTCAAAAAAAATTATATATTATTTAAAATACTATTTTTATATAATAATATTCATTTTCAAATTTTAATTTTAAGGTTGTATTTTTATTACTAAAATATTAGTTATAGGATCAAATACTAGGGCTGTATCAAAATCTTTAAAAATGTTAGGATATACAGTTTATGCTACAAGTTTTTTTAGATTAATAGATCAAGAAAAATTTGTTGATAAATTAATTTACCCCCAGGATATTGAAAGTTTTAATCTTAAAGTCTTAGAAGATTTATCATTAAACTATGTTGATGAAGTAGATTATATTATTTATACTAGTGATATTAATATAGATCGGTTTCCTAAATCAAAAATCATTGGAAATAAGAATACAAAAGACATAATAAATAAGTATACTATGTATAAGAAATTATATAAAAACTTTTTAATGCCTAAAACATATAAGTTAAATTCTATTGAAGAAGCTAAAGAAATAGTGCATAATTGTCCTGATAAAAGGTTTTTAGTTAAACCATTGATTGGTACGGGCGGTGTGGGTATTCATGATTTTTCAGATGATATAAAAGTGGACTTTCCATTTATTTTGCAAGAATTTATTGAAGGGGACAGTGTCAGCAGTTCATTTTTGTCCTATGATAATCATGATATTGATATGGTCACTACATCTGATCAGATTATAGGTTCATCTATGTTGGGTGCTAGTGAATATATTTATTGTGGCAACATTACACCATTAGTCAATTCTAATCCTAAACTGATTAATATTTCTACTAAAATATCCAAAATGTTTAAGTTAGTGGGTTCTAATGGAATAGATTTTATTTTACATAATAATAATGTATATGTTATAGAAGTTAATCCTAGAATTCAAGGTACTTTTGAATGTATTGAAAAAAGTTTCAATTTGAACCTTGCTGAAGCACACATAAATTCTACTAAAGGCATTAAAGTAAACATACCTAAAGTTGAAAAGTTCACTGTTAAATTAGTACCTTATTCATTAAATGATAGTACCTATAATTTACATGATATGAGCAACATGACAGATATATCACCTGATAATTTTTTAATAAAAAAAGGTTATCCTATTTCAACAATCATAGTATCTGATAGAATATTGGAAAATGCAATGATTAAAGCAGAAATAATAAGAAAAAAAGTATATGAAAATTAAATTTTTATAACTTCAAAAGCAAATAAAATATACATAATTACACCAAATCCTATTAAAAATGTAGTTATTATCATTAGTCTGGTGTAAATATAAAATAATTTTACTCTTCTTTCTGGATCTTCATCCAAATATTTTTCTATTGGATCTTCATAAGGCATAACTAATCTCCTCTTTAGTTGTAAAATTATTTTCTAATAAATTATTTAAAATAAGTATAAAAGTGTAGTAGTCCCAAGCGGAGTCGAACCGCTGTCCCAGGTTCCAAAGACCCGGAGGATTGCCACTACCCTATGGGACTAACATAGAGTACTATTAAAGTACATTATAAACTATCTTTAAACTTATTTATATACTTTACTATTTTTATCCTCTTTAATATATAAATAATGACAGATATGTCATTATATATAAAGATTTCTACTATACATTTAAATAGTTTATCAAAGATAAGTTTAGTTTAAGAATTATATAGATTCTTAATTTCATAGCTTATTAATTTTTTTAAGAAAAAATTGATTACTAAAAACTAAAATCAGAATATCAAGTTATATAATTTTATTCCTATTGTTTAAAATAAATGATTAACCGTGTGGTGCATGGGGGTAGCCTGTATATTCAACCAAATAATCAAAAGCAGGAAACACATAGAATTAAACAAAGATTATTTTTTTAATCTTTGATATAAGAATGTGACTCTAAAATATTAACCCTATTTTAGACAAAGCCATTTAATTATATATAAAATTTATGACTTACTTAATCGAATTAATAATTCATATTTTGGTTTATTATGAGGAGGCGGTAAGATTAAGAAGCGTTTGGTTTTGGTGTTCTTTGTCGCTATGTTAATAAGTTTAGCAGCAGTTTCAGCTGTTGATACTTCAAAAAATGCATCGACAAAAGTGACATCTAAAGTAGAATCAAAAACTATACAAAAAAAAGTAAGCAATGAATATGAAACTAAAACAAAAAATGTGAAAAGTGATACATCAAGTTCAACTACTAATACAAATACACAAAAGCAAAACATTTACGTAACATCGAATAATGTACAAGCATATGCTAATGATAAAGTAACATTTAATGCAATAGCAAAGTATCTTGATGGTAGAAACTTAGACAAGGAAGCAGAAGCAGTATATAAAATAAATGATAAGACTATTGGTGAAAACAGAGTTGTTAATGGTGTAACATCATTAAATTATACTATACCTGCAATGAAAGCAGGAGATTATAAATTAACTGTTAAAATAGGAGAAACTAGTAGTTCCTTATCAAATCATGTTGATACTAAACTAACAATCCTTAAACATTCAACCATCACTAATCTAAATGATATTAATGTTAAATCCGGACAGAACATAAATATAACTGCCAACGTTAAATATGAGAATGGAGCTTTAGCAAACGGTCAGAAAGCCGTTTTTAAAGTTAATAAAAAAACCATAGGTACTTCAACAGTACAGAATGGTGTTGCAAAATTATCATACAAAGTTCCTAACTCTGCAAAGACATATCCATTACTTGTAAAAATTGGTGAATCATCAATTTCAAAATCAAGTAGTGCATCAGCAGTTATAAATGTTAGTAAAAGATCAATTTCAGTTCAAAAAGATTTAGTATTCTTTGTACAAAAGAAATACAAATATTTAAATCTTAAATTTAAATTTACAAATTCTGCTAATGTTCCAGCAACTGGTAAAGTTGCAATAAAAGTTGATGGTAAAACAGTTTCTGTAGTAAGATTGCAGAATAGCTCTATAGATTATAGGTATAATGCGGGTAAACTGAAACTTGGAAAACACAAAGTACAAATTGTATATGGTGGATCAAATGCTTTATTGTCTAAAAAGGCAACTTCTTACTTAAGAGTACAAGAAGATCCGGTATCAACCTATACTTACTCCCAAGTGTTAGAAAAAGCTAAATCAACTGAAAATTTCATTGTAAACAATAAAATGTTACCAAATTATGCATTGATGAACGATAATGAAGTATCTATGCCTGATTTCTTATACATGTTATCTCAGGTATTCTATACTAATGGTTCATATCATAATGGTGGTTTCAGTGCACCTAAGTCTTCTGCTACATCTTCAGCTTATGGTACTTTAGTGTACAAAGCTGATTATCAAGCTTTAGCAAAAACAATTGTAAAAAGTTATATCAAAAATGGTAAAGCTCCTAGCTCCATAGTTACTAAAGCTGGAGTTAAAATGAGTTTCCAGGATTGTATTTACTGTTTATGCAGAGCAGCAGCATTTACTCTTGAAACGGGCAAGTTCCCGAATTATTCAACTCTTACTGATGTTAGAATGGCTACAGCAAGGGGTTCATCAACTAACACTAACACAAATACCAATACAAATACCAATACAAACACAAACACTAACACGAATACAAACACTAATACAGAATATACCTCAACAAATACTGTTCCGGCAGGATTCTCTTCATATCTAGAAAAAACTAAAAACTGTGAAGTGGGAAGTTCTTCAATTCTTAATGCAGTTAAAACTGCTACAAAAGGAGTTTCAGGTACTTATAATCAAGCAAAAGCAATATTTGATTATGTGAATCAGCGTACTTCATATAGTAGTTACTTTAACACTAGGTATGGAGCTGTAGGAACATTAAGTAGAGGATATGGTAATTGTGTGGATACTTCACATTTAGTCATTGCAATGATGCGTACAGCTAAAATCCCAGCACGTTACTGTCATTCAACATGTTACTTCAGAAGTGGTCTTGTTGTAGGACATGTATGGGCAGAAGTATACGTCGGTGGTAAATGGTATTATTGTGATGGTACATCAAGAAGTAATTCCTTTGGTAACATAGTAAATTGGAATAGATGTACATCAATTAACAGATATACTTCATTACCATTCTAATTAAAGGATTTTTAATTCTTTTCAAAACTTTTTTTATTTAATTTTTTTTAACAATAAATATAGAAGTTACTTTTAACAAAAGTATATTTATATTGAATTTTTTAGATAATTGTTAAATTCACTATTTTATTTAATTTACATTGATTGCATAATTTATTTAATTTATTTAGGAGGGAAAATGATGAAATTTAGTTTAGAATTACTTCCGAATGAACCAATAAATGATACTCTGGAACTAATAAAAATGGCAGAAAATGTTGGTTTCGAGAATGTTTGGATTACTGATCATTATAATAATCGGGATGTCTTTGAAGTTTTAGCCTTAGCAGCTATAAATACTTCTATCATTAAAATGGGGGCAGGTGTTTCTAATCCCTATGTTAGAAATCCAGTTTCTATTGCAGCTGCAACTTCTACATTGGATGAAATATCCGAAGGACGTGCATTAGTTGGTGTAGGTCCAGGTGATAAAGCCACGATGGAAACTCTTAACTTGTCTTGGAAAAAACCAGTTAAAACAGTTAAAGAGGCAATATTGTCTATCAGAACATTGTTGAATGATGAAAAATTGGAACAAGGTGCGTTTCTTAATGGTACTAAGAAAATTGAGGGAAAAATACCTATATATATGGCAGCTCAGGGACCTAAAATGTTGGAAACTTCGGGGGAAGTTGCAGATGGAACATTAATCAACGCTTCAAACCCTAAAGATTTTGAAATTGCAATACCATTAATTAAAAAAGGACTCAAAAAAAGTAAATTGTCTGCAAATGAATTTAATTTTGCAGCATATACTGCATGCAGTGTAGATAAAGACGTGACAGTTGCTCAAAATCAGTCAAAAGGTGTAGTTGCATTTATACTGGCTGGAGCACCAGATGTAGTATTGGAACGTCATAATATTGATAAAGACGTAGCATTATCAATTAAAAAGTCTTTATCTGAATATGACTTTAAAACTGCTTCATCATTAGTCGATGAAAATATGATTGATGCCTTTAGTGTTTGCGGTACTCCATCACAAATACAGGAAAAAATTGAAGTATTGGAAGAGTTAGGAGTAAATGAATTTGTAGTAGGTTCTCCAATTGGTAAGGATAGACAAAAATCATTAAAACTTTTAGAAGATATAATTAATTCATTTAATTAAAGGTAGTATAGTATGAAAGTTCAAGAGATTAATAAACAAATCCGAGAAAATTCAATAGAAAATATTATTGATAAGAGGGACAGGAAGAAAAATAAGAAGTCTTTAAGTGATTATGCGGCTAGCTGGGCTAATGAGGATAGGTTATATGATAGTGTTGGTTACACTATTTTCATCGTTTTGCCTACAAGTGGTTGTCAGTGGGCAACTCAAAGTGGAGGATGTACTATGTGTAGTTATATTGCAGATTCTCCACTAATGGATATTTCAGAAGATGATTTAATTGACATATTTAATCAGGAATGGAATAAACAGTTAGAAAGGACGGATATTTATTCTCATGAAAATGTTGCAGTAAAACTTTTTGTCTCAGGTAGTTTCTTGAATAAAAATGAAATTCCCGAAAAAGTACAAAATTATATCTTCGAGGAATTTAGTAAATACGACCAAATAAAAGAGGTTATTGTTGAATCAAAACCAGAATTCATAGACGAAGTTTCATTAAAACGTCTAGCATCAATCATTCCCAATAAAATTTTTGAGATTGGTATAGGTCTTGAGACTTCAAATGAAGAAACTAGGTTGTACAAGATTAACAAGGGCATAACAAACAAATCCTTTGAAAGATGTGTGAACACTATAAATTCAATAGAAGAATATGATATAAGGGCAAAGGCATATTTGCTGGTAAAACCTATACTGATTTCTGAAAAAGAGGCAATACAGGAATCTATAGATTCTGCCAGATATGCAAAAGAGGTTGGTGTAAGAAGATTAGCATACTGTCCATCCACAGTACACGGTGGAACATTAATGGATTACCTTTGGAAAAGGGGATCTTATAATCCTCCATGGATTTGGAGCGTAGTAAAAATACTTAAAGAAGTAAGAAAAAATGTTGATATTCCCATGATAATGGATACTGCAGGATTTGGAACTAGACGTGGACCTTACAATTGTAAAAAATGCAATGCAAAACTTAAAAGTTTAATCATTCAATCTAATTTAAAACAAGAAATTCCTGAAGAATTAGAAACATTCACGTGTGATTGTAAATCAAAATGGGAAGCGGATTTAGAATTTTCAGATATATTAAATACAACCACTAACCCTAAAAACTAGTTTTTTTTTTAAAAATTTAAATATTAGGAGGTAATTATCCTAATATTGCTTTTATATCTTCTTTTGGATTTGAAACTAATTTCAAGTCAAAGTTTTCAACTAAAACTGTTAAAATGGTTTCATCTACCCATGCTGGAAGAATTGGACCAATATGTATGTTTGTTAATCCTAAGGACAGTAAACTCCAGAGTATGGATACGGCTTTTTGTTCCATCCAACTTAATACGAATGTTACTGGCAAGTCATTTAAGCCCATTTCAAATAGCTCTGTTAATGCAGTTAGGATTTCTGCTCCAACAATTGCATCGTTACATTGTCCAAGGTCTATGATTCTTGGGATGCCGTCGATGTCACCAAGGTCTAAATCATTAAATCTGTATTTTCCACATCCAACACATAAAATTACAGTGTTTTCAGGCAATTCTTTTGCAAACTCTGTGTAATATTCCATTTCTTTATTATATGGTGTGTCACATCCACCCATTACAAAGAATTGTTTAATTTTTCCACTAATAACAGCTTCTTTAATGGTATCTGCTAGTGACAATACTGTTGTTTTTCCAAATCCTGTTGTGTAAGTGGATTTTTCTTCTTCTTCAAGTTCAGGCAATTCTAATGCTTGTTTAATTATGTCGGAAAAATCGTAGTCTTCAATGTGTGGTGCATTAGGTAATTGTTCAATTCCTGAGGTGTAAATTCTGTCAGCATATGAGTCTAATGGAATTAATCCACAGTTTGTTGTAACAAGTATTGGAATGTTGTATTTTGCAAATACTTCTTTTTGATCAATCCAGGAGGTTCCTAATTGTCCTTTAAGGTGTTCATATTTTCTTAGTTCAGGATATCCGTGTGCAATTAACATTTCACTATGTGTGTAAATATTTATTCCTTTTCCTTCAGTTTGTTTTAATAATTCTTCTAAAACTTTCAAATCATGTCCTGTAACTAAGATTCCATGTCCTTTACTTGCTCCCCTTTCAACAACTGCTGGTTCTGGTTCTCCATAGTTTTCAATGTGAGCTTTTTTTAATCCGGCCATTGCTTTAATATTGATTTGACCTGCTTCTAATGCCATGTCGATGTGACTTTGTACATCAAAGTTAACATTTGTTAATGTTGTGTATAATCCTTTTTCTATAAATGCATCGATTTCTTCGTCAGTTTCACCAAATTCTCTCATTTGGTAAGCATATGCTGCAATACCTTTCAATGCAAAAATTATGTTGTCTTGTAATCTTGCTAATGTTTCAGTTTTTCCACAAACTCCAGCAACGGTACATCCTTCACCATTTACTGTTTGTGAACATTGATAGCAGAACATATTGTTATTCATATCTTTCACCTATTAATTTAATACTATTATTTTATAATTTGAACGTATTTAATAATTTGTCACTAAGGTAGTGAAAATAGAAAAATATTTTATTATTAATTGGGATATTAAGTAATGGTGGTCAAATGGAAGATGTAATTAAAACATTAAGACAATTAGGATTAACAAAATATGAGTCAAAAGCTTATTTGTCCTTAGTTTCATTAGTTTCTGCAAAAGCTGATGAAATAAGTAAACATTCTAACATTCCAAGATCAAAAATTTACATGGTTTTGGAGAATCTCGAACAAAAAGGACTTATTGAAATAAAATCTGGAAGACCTATAGAATACGTAATGATTCCTCCTGATGATACATTAACCGAATACAAAAAACAGTTTAACGAAGATATAGATAATGTCAAAAACAAGGTTTCACAATTATATGAAAGTAAGATTCCAAGAATTCATACTCCCATTACTACTATAGAGGATAATAATAAAATTTTACAAAATAAATATAACCTATTGAAGCATTCTAATAAAACTTTATTAATTAGAATAGGTTTCTTATTGCCTTCAGAAATAGAAACATTCAAAAAACAAATAATGTATTTATTAAAAAAAGGTATTGAAATAAAGGTATTGTCATCTAGGAAGTGTATGGTTAAAAATAGTGAAATTAATTTAGAGGAAATTTTCGAGCAATTGCCGGTTTCAGTTCGTTATAGAAATTTGCCCTCAGCACAATTATTTGTTAGAGATAATAAGGAAATGATTTTAATTTTTGCAGAAAGTAATAAGGATAGAATAACTACAAATAATATGATTGCATTATCCAATACTTATCCAACAATAATCTCACATTATGTTTCAGCTTTTGAAAAACATTGGAATTAATTGAGGTATTTCTTCAAAATTACAGTACTTCCTAATTCTACACCTATTTCCCTTGAAATCACACAACACTTTGAAGTTAATAGGAAGTATACAGGTTGTTCAATAGTCATTTCTGTTAATCCTTCAAAATTTCCCATGCCTTTACTTATTATTAAGTCTACAGAGTTTAATAACTCTTTTAGTTCATCAGATATATATTCTTCAACAACACCCACTGATGCAGCACCTGTTGTTATTAGCGTTGTTATTTTATCCAAACCTAGTTTTTCAGCGTCTTCTAATATTGCATCATTTAATATTGGAGCATCTTTTACGGCTAAAATTATTTCCTGTATATCGTAATCTTCTCTGATTTTTTCTATTAACAACTTATCAAATACGATTTCTCCACCGTTGTCTACTAGGTATAAAATTCTGTCTGATTTAAGTAACTGTTCATGCAATTTGTCAACATCATTAATTGTTGGTTTTGCAGAAATTTTGTCTTTAATTAAACTTTCCACATCTGCATTTACTTCTAATGCTCCATAATCTATCATATTTCCTGCAACTGCAATTTTCACGTAATTTTCTAATGTGTCATCATCTTTAATAATTTCCCTGATTTGTGGAATTAATTTTTCTGCTATGATTGTTCCCTGTTCCCTTAAATCTTTATAAGGGTCATTATTGTCGGTTTCTTTCATTATCATATGGTGAAGATCGGTTCCAAGTTTATTTGAACAAGTGTTTTTAATAAAATTATTGTTTAAAAAGTCTAGAGCTTTTAATGTTATTTTCATCCGTTCTTCAGGTTTATTTGTAGCATATTCAATTGCTTCTTTTGATTGTCTTAACATACATGGGGCACATTCATAATTTATTTTCATTTAATCATTCTCTAATTTTTATTATGCTTGTAAATACTCTATTTTTTCATATTAATTGATTTTTGTTTATATATGTCAAAATATATAATATTTGTTATATATATACAATGCTATCAAGTTAAGGATTTTGTGTTGAAGTAACTTTTTTTTCATTTTGTTTTTTTATGGTTTTCTGTTGTTTCCGGGGTGTTTGTTTGTTGGGTCTTGTGCTAGTCTGTTGTTGGTGTTTGGGGGTGGGCTTATTTTTGTTGTGACTAAACTTTTGGATGCTATTTCTGTTATATGCTTTATT
>JAFRMD010000116.1 GCA_017430835.1 Methanosphaera sp. | reverse complement strand
TGAATGCTCTTGAAAAATTTTATTCATTACTTAAACATGATAGTCCGTTACTTAAAGTTCGTGATGTTAGAACTACAGAACAGATATTGGAATATATCTGAGCTGTAATAATAGATCGTACAGGTTTTCATTTAAATAATACAGGTTTATTGTTCTTTGGAAAAGATATTAGTAAATATGATGTAGGTCACCAATTAAAAATGGTTAAGTTTAATAATATTGATTGTATAGGTATACTTGATAAGAAAGAAACTAAATCCTCAATCTTTAACTTATTTGATGAAGTTGAATTATTTTTCAATGAAATACTAAACATGGTTTGGTTGTTGAAGGTTTTAGAAGTGTTGAAATTCCAGAATATCCTTATCAAGTTATAAGAGAAGCAATAGTTAATGCTATAGCACATAGAGATTACGATTTTGATAATAGTTTCATAACCTTTTATATATACACAGATAGAATTGAAATAATTAGTCCTGGAAGATTACCATATCCCCTAACAATAGATAAATTAGGAAAAACAAAAAATCCTATTCATAGAAATCCAAAAATTACGGATATCTTAAGTAAAACAAAATATATGGAACATATTGAAACTGGAATAACAATGATGAGAGAAACTATGAATAAACATGGTTTACCAGAACGGAATTTAGTGACGAAAATAACTTTTTTAAAGTAGTATTATATGGACCAAATAATAAATTAATTACTCCTAATAAAAATCAAAACTACGATAACAATGATAACTTTAAGAAATTAAACCCCAGACAAAAAGATTTTTTAGAAAATTATAATCGGAATAAGTCAATTACATATAATCAATATATGAATTTATTTAAAGTTTCCAAAACAACTGCCAGAAGAGATTTGAATTCATTAACAGAAAATAATTTTGTTTACAAGGAAAAAAAGAATAATAAACTCCTATTTTACATAATTTGATAAGATTTTTTTATTTTAAATTTTAAAAATATTTTTTTTGAGAAAATTTTTAGTAATTTAAAAACATCATGAACACCCAAATATTTGCTTATATTAAATTGAATATACCCTCCATTAAACAATATAAAAAAAGATATAACTACCACAATAATTACCAACAAAAACAAAATAATAAAAGATGCCACAACATGACACTCCCTGGCACACCACATAACAATATTTATTCTCTAGTAAATATCATAACCATAAAAAAAATAAGTATATCAACAATTTCCCTTTAAACTACTAAAAAATTAATGTTGAACCTATGATAATTGTGAATTATTAGTTTAATTTGAAAAAATGTATTAAAACCATAAAATTTTAATAAACCAAAAAATCCACTTATATGCAGAATTAGATATGAATTTACATTATTTTTATACAATCAAGATGTAATTTATTAAATAAAAAATATTACTAATAATTTTGAAATTTATTCTTCATTATACCTACATATAACGAATGAAAACTTTGAAATTTTTTTCATTATAGAAAATATAATTATTTAAAGGAAAAGAAGTTATTTGAAGATTAAGATGTTGTAATTTTCTAAAAAAATATTAAAAGAGGATTGAAATAAAAAATTAATCATTAAGTAACTTTTTACTATCATCTCTCATAATGTAACCATAATTTTCCTTTGCATGTTGTCATTTGTTTTTCATAGTGCTGATTTAACACATTGTAATTTAGTGATATCGTCTCTTACTGTTTGTTTTCTTGTTATAAATTATGTTTCCTACCTTGATTGCCACTTTCTGTTTTTGATAGCTTTGCTTGATATATTCTTAAGTATTGCCATTATTTTGATTATATCATTTACTTTTACCTTGGGTTTTACTTAACTTTAGTGCTATTTAGTTTTTATTTTGGTAACACTTTGATTTTCGTTGACTTTATTGATTTTTTATATGCTTTTGAACCAGCATAGAATGCTGTAATTTTTAGCGTTCCTGTTTTTGTTGTTTTGTATGTTTTTGTAGCTATTCCTTTACTATTGGTTTTTACAGTAAAAGTTTTTTTTCCGAATTTAATTTTGATTTTCTGATTTTTTAAAATATTGTTTACATCATCTTTTAATTTTATTGATGCTTTTAAGTAACTGTTTACATATGTTTTAGCTTTGTTTAATTTAATACCTATTTTTGTACCCATGTAATCTTGGAATACATTATTACAAATTAAAAAATTATTTCCAGATACATCTATGGTTCCATTATAAACACTGGTTTTATCATTTTTATTATTTTTTATAATAATATTTTTACCATCATTATTTATAACAAGAGTATCGATATTAGCTTTATTTTGTATAAATATGTTATTAATTATCTTATTATATCCTCTTTTGGAAATTATACTTATAGCAGCACCAAGAAGAGCACTATTTTTACTGAATTTATTGTTTTTTATGATGTTATTCTGAGAATGTGAATCTATTGCTCCCCCATAACTCTTTGCTCTATTATTGTTTAATGTGGAGTTAATTATTGTCAAATTTCCATAGCCAATATATGATACGTCATCTACATAGTAATTAAAATTATCTATTTTTATTGCTCCTCCATCATATTCTGCTTTGTTGTTATTTAACGTAGACTTACTGATAGTTACATTACCTTCAGAATATATTGCTCCACCACTTCCTGCTGCTATGTTCTTGTTTAGTATTGAATTTGTTATTTCAATTATTCCACAATAATAACTGTATATTCCCCCTCCCACTCCTTTTGCTTTGTTATTATTCAGTGTTGAATTTATAATTTTTGTTATTCCAAAATTATAGTTGTATATCGCTCCTCCCTGCCATGTTGCTTTATTATTCTTTAATGAAGAATTTAAAATATTTATATTTTTATCGTTATATATGGCTCCACCATATGTTGCAGTGTTGTTGTTTATTTTACATTTAATGAAAGATGCATTTGCATAACTATATACAGCTCCACCAAGATCTGCTCTATTATTGTTTATTGTACAATTAGTAATAGTGCAATTTCCCTGCGCGTATAATGCTCCTGCACACTTTGCTTTGTTGTTATTTAAAATACTGTTATTAAGGGTTAAATTATTGTTTTTATTATATATTGCTCCCCCATATGCTACTTTATTGTTTGTGATTAGTGTTTTATCAATTATTAATGTACCGTAATTATTTAAAGTTCCAAAGGACCCTTTATTATTTTTGAATATGGATTCTATTATTATAGAAGTACCTTTATGTAAATTGTTTATTGTACCTCCACCATATCTATATTTAACAGTATTATTTGCAAATAATGATTTTGAGATCCTTAATTTTCCAGAATTAACTATCATGCCTATCCTTATATAACCTTTTAACTTAGGAAATCTTTTAGAATAAATATCATTTCCGTTATTTTTGAAAATACAATTTGTTAAAGATAAATTTCCTTTATTGGATATAACTCCTGCTTCATTATTGTCCCAGTCACTATCACTTGCCTTGAAATCATAAAAATTAATATTCTTTAGTTTTAAAGTATATCCCGAATAAACATCCAGTAAACGATTGCATTTATCACCCTTAATTGTTGCACCATTTCCATTGATGATTAAAGTTTTTGTTCCCAAACTATCTCCCCAAGAGATAGAATTTAATAAATGGTAAGATCTATTTTTTAAATTTATGCTATAACTATCATAATCACTTTCTTTTGCTTCATTAATTTTATCACATAACTCAGAATAACTACTAACATCAGCAGAATAATCCACATTTGATTTTTTAATAGCCTTATTATTGGAAGTTTTATTGTTAATTTTCTTAAATATGTCCTTTTCAGATTTTTGTTTTTTTGTTGTAGAGTTTAGTTTAATAGGTGTAGTAACAGTTTTTTCACATTGTTTAACAAATTTCGTATCCTTTTTCAAATTGGTCTTGTTTACTCCTGTTGCACCAACTATACCAACAAATAATAATGTAACAATTACCAATATCAATACTTTATTAACATTTTTAATCTTCATTTTTCTTTTCACCTCTCAAATAATCCAAATTATATGCAAAGAAACTTATCTGTTCGTTTTCTTGTTGTAGATTTTGCTTACAATCTTGATTGCTACTTTTTGACTTTTAATTGTTTTATCTTTGTTGTTTTGTAAGAGTTTTAATCATATCATTGACTTTTACCTTGGTTTCATTAACTTTTAATGCTTATTTGGTTTTTATTTTTGGTAATACTTTGATTTTCGTTGACTTTGTTGATTTTTTGTATGCTTTTGAACCGGCATAGTATGCTGAGATTTTTAGCGTTCCTGTTTTTGTTGTTTTGTATGTTTTTGTAGCTATTCCTTTACTATTGGTTTTAACCGTGAAAGTTTTTTTTCCGAATTTAATTTTGATTTTCTGGTTTTTTAAAATGTTGTTTACATCATCTTTTAGTTTTATTGATGCTTTTAAGTAACTGTTTACATATGTTTTAGCTTTGTTTAATTTAATACGCATTTTTGTACCCATGTAATCTTGGAATACATTATTGCAAATTGTAATATTATTTCCAGATACATCTATGGTTCCTTTATAAATACTTGTTTTCTCATTTTTATTATTTTTTATAATAGTATTATTACCTTGATTTTCTATAACATTATCACCATTAGCCTTATTTTGTATAAATATGTTATTAATAATCTTTTTATAACCAACAGTGTACCTTATATATAAGGCAGCACCCCAAGTAGCACTATTTTTACTGAATTTATTGTTTTTTATGATATTATTATGAGAATCTGAATTTATTGCTCCTCCATCATCCTTTGCTCTATTATTGTTTAATGTGGAGTTAATTATTGTCAAATTCCCATACACAAACTTTGATGTATTATCCCAGTCATTAGTAGAATATAGTTGTATTGCTCCACCCGTTATAGCTTTGTTGTTGTTTAACGTAGATTTAATGATTGTTACATTACCTTCAGAGCGTATTGCACCACCATATTTTGCAATATTTTTGTTAACTTTTGAATTCGATATTTTTATAGTTCCACGGTAACAACTGAATATTGCACCACCATAATAATCATTTGCTTTATTATTGTTCAAGGTTGAATTTGTTATTTTTATTATTCCATAATTATAATTATATAATGCTCCTCCCGATTCTTTTGCTTTATTATTCTTAAATGAAGATTTTGTAATTCTTATTATTTTATTGTTATAGATGGCTCCACCATATTTTGCAGTGTTGTTGTTAATTTTACATTCAATGAAAGATATTCTTCCCGAATTATATACAGCCCCATCATCTGCTATATTGTTGTTTATTGTACAATTAGTGATTGTGTACTTTCCCTTAAAATTGTGTAATGCTCCTCCAACCTTTGCTTCGTTGTTATTTAAAACACAGCTATTAATATTAATATTATTATTATAATTATTATTTTTATTATATATCGCTCCTCCATAGAAATCCGCTTCGTTGTTATTTAAAATACTGTTAGTAATGGTCATATTATTATTTCTATTAAATATTGCCCCACCACGTCGTCCATTATTCTTTGTGAATTGTGTTTCATCAATTATTAATGTACCATAATTATTTAACGTTCCACAAGATCCTTTATTATTTTCAAATATGGATTGTATTATTATAGAAGTACCATAATCTAAATTGTTTATTGTACCTCCACCATATCTGTATTCAACAGTATTATTTGCAAATAATGATTTTGAAATCCGTAATTTTCCAGAATTAACTATTATCCCTATTTTTTTATAACCTTTCTGCTTATCAGATTTTTCAGAATAAACATCATTTCCATTATTTTTGAAAATACAATTTGTTAAAGACAAATTTCCTTTATTTGATATAACTCCTGCTTCATTATTGTCCCAGTCACTATCACTTACCTTGAAATCATAAAAATTAATATTCTTTAGTTTCAAAGTATAACCTGGATAAACATCCAGTAAACGACTGCATTTATCACCCTTAATTGTAGCACCATTTCCATTGATGATTAAAGTCTTTGTTCCCAAACTATCTCCCCAAGAGATAGAATTTAATAAATGGTAAGATCTATTTTTTAAATTAATACTATAACTATCATAATCACTTTCTTTTGCTTCATTAATTTTATCACATAACTCAGAATAACTACTAACATCAGCAGAATAATCCATAGCTGATTTTTTAATAGCCTTATTTTCAGAAGTTTTATTGTTAATTTTCTTAATTATGTCCTTTTGTGATTTTGATTTTTTTGTTGTAGAGTTTAGTTTAATAGGCACAGAAACAGTTTTTTGACTTTGTTTAACGATTTTTGCATCTTTTTTCATGTTGGTCTTGTTTAATTCTGTTGCACCAACTATACCAACAAATAATAATGTAACAATTACCAATATCAATACTTTATTAACATTTTTAACTCTCATTTTTCCTTTCACCACTCAAATAATCCCAATTATATGTAAAATGATGTTAAACCAATTATTTTTAATATAAATTTAACAATTGAGAATTGGATAAAGACAACAGTCTTAAAACATATTTTTTTGAATTTTAGTTATATACATATTTTGTTATAATTAACTATATAATTTTATTATAAAAAATAATAGAGACAGAAAAAAGTTCAATGGCAGAAGAAAAGATTTTCATTGAAAAAGACTACTATTAGGATATTATATGATTTGACAAGTCAACAACAATAAAACACTTAACAAATCAACAAATCGGAATACAAAAAAAGAAAAATCTAGTTTAATAATTTAATAATACATGTAACGGGATTATCATCATCTTCAGGCAATGATGTTGTTTGATTAACAACTAATTAATAATAAAAATTTTGTCATTCTTTTTGAAAGTATAAATACCTGAATTAAAGCCGTTAGTTTTAAAATTTTGTTGATTTACCGTTGCACCATCTAAAGTATAGTTTCAAGAAGTGTGTAACCCTTTTTTCAAACGTTTTTCTTTTGCTACGCTAGGATCAATTTTAGGACCTTGATACATGTTAATGACCTAATTGTCATTGTACATAATTAGTTGAGTATCATTCTCCATTAGTGTATATCCTTTGGGTATTGTGAAAGTATAATTATCCGTTACTATAGTATCTTCAGCATATTTGACTGTGAGACATAAAAAGAGCAATAAAGATAGCACACAACCACAATATGGACTTAATCTTAATTTCAAATTATTCCCAAATATTGATATGCTAATCAAACAAGCTATCATTTAGAAGTTTATTCTTTTTACTATATTTAAAGTATGTATGGAATTTTATTTCTTTAATAAAAAAAGATAAGAATGATGAAAAACTTATTTATCTGCTAAGTCCAATAGCATCTTTTTGGAGAGATTATGGTTTCATCTTTTTTAAGCTCTTTCATTATTTTATCAACTTCTTTTTTCTCAACACCACTAATTTCACTTACTTTGGTAGCATTCAATGGATCATCACTATTTCTGAATGCTTCAATAACTTTATCTTTATTATCCATAAAAATCACCTCTAATTTTTATAAGAATTGTTATGGAAAACATCACATAAAAACATTTACAGTTACGAATAAAAACATGAATTATAATTGTTCATGTACATGTAATTATCTAATGTTAAAAGGTTTGATATCCAAATATAGTAAAATGAAGATACAATTTATTATTACAATATTCTTTTATATTATTATAATTATCTTATAGATTTTTTTAATTTGAACATATTGATAAACCTAACGGAAAAACTTCTAAAAAAAATCTCTTGAAAAAAACAAAGAATCATGATATCATGACAATATTCTACGTATATGATACTCCAACGTGGATAAGAAAAAAATGAAATCCTTTCAAATCCACTTATAAATTAAGAACTTAAAAATCTCCACGATTAATGCTGAAACCTTTTTAATATCAATGGTGAGGAATATTTGTAATATATTTTCTTATACCCTGATTCTAATTCCCTTTTAACAAAGCTTTCATCAACCTTGTTTAAAGCGGTAAATATCATGTTTGTTGTGGTGTAATCCAGGTTTAGATGGTTAAAATCATTGTTTTCCAATATTATTTCAACGTATCTGAAGAGCCTATGATATATTCTTT
This sequence comes from Methanosphaera sp., assembly GCA_017430835.1. Next base: position 13,234 of record JAFRMD010000116.1, on the reverse strand, counting down.
CATATATCTCTGGATTTTCAACATCATTTTCCTCAAGTATTTCGAATATGTCCAGTATTCTATGGACTGGTATGTGTGAAGCTTCAAGTTTCTTTGTTGATGATTCGGGGTTTGTTTCCCTGTAATAGTAATAGGATTCGTTCGTGTATATTATTGTATTTGCCTTGATTGCAGTTTCTATGAAAAACAGGTTATCCACCCATGAACCGCCCCTTTCTTCCAGGAAAGTGATGTTGTTTTTTTCCAGGAAGTCCTTTTTGTATATTGCCGACCATATTGATGGATGTCCCTCAATAAACAATGCTTCATCATCCAATGTGAATATTTCTCCTTCATGTATCATGTTTTTGGCATTGTCGCGTCGTATTATTATGTTATCAACATCACTATCGTCATAATGATAAAAAGATGACTTTACAATGTCAATGTAGGATATTTTAGTTAACTTGTACAATGTTTCAAGCATCTTTTCGTCGATAAAGTCATCTGTTTCAACTATTGCAATGTATTCTGCCGTGGAATTGTTTAGTGCCTGGTTTAGTTGTGCTCCATAACTTTTTTTGCTTGAAAGGTAAAGGTGAATTCTTGAATCCTCCTTTACATAGCCTTTCAGTTTTTCTATTGTTCCATCTTCACTTCCAGCATCCACACAAATGATTTCTATATCCTTTAGGCTTTGTTTTAGAACGCTTTGCATACACTTGTCAATATATTTTGCAACATTATATGATGGCATCAAGACTGCAACTTTAGGTTGTTTTTTGTTTCTCATCCTTATCACAAAATATTTTTATGTTTTTAGTATTGCACTGTAGGTGTCCCTTAGAAGGTTAAAGCTTTCACTGTTGTCACAGCTTACTACCTGAATGAATATGTTCCTGTTGTCCTCTTCAGCATTTTCCATAAAATCGTTGAAGAGCTTTTCACTTTCCAAAATTTTCATGAATGATTTCCTCATTGCCTGATAAAATGTTTCACTGTATTGTTCCTGGATACTAGTGTAACGGTTATATGCTGATCTTATCTTGGAGTCGTAGAGAATTTTTTTATGTTCTGTGAAGTGGTCATGTTTCTGGAATACTTCCCATTTAAGGTCGTTGATTTCCAGGCTGTCCAAAAACCTGAGGTCCCCATTGTTTGTTGATGATGTTGAATAGAATCTTCTTGTAAACAGGAATTCATTGAGAAATACAATTTTTTCCGCATTAAACAGTACTTCCCAGAAGAATATGTTGTCATCAAATATCAATCCTTCGGGAAACTCTATGTGATACTTTTCTATGAAGCTCCTATTATAGAGTTTGCTCCATGGAGTAACGGACATACTGAAAATATGTTCCCTAACATCTTCATAGCTAAATACATTGTCGCCTACCTTTTTGTATATTTCATCCATACTGTATGATTCAGTTTCATAATACTCATCTTCTGCATGATTATAGTTTATTGCCTTGAATATTACGAAGTCTACATATGTCTCTTGTGCCCTGTTGTATGTTAATTCTAATGCTTTATGGTCAATTATGTCATCGGAATCCATTAGAAATAGGTATTCTCCAGTGGCTAGTGCCATTCCACGGTTTGTTGCCAGTGCATGTCCGCCATTTTCTTGGTTGATTAATGTGATTCTATCATCTTTTTCCTGGTATTTTTCCAGTATTTGCTGTGACTTGTCTGTTGATCCATCATTGATGCATATTATTTCAATATCAGTTAATGTTTGATTTACTATTGAGTCTAAACAGTCTTCAAGATAGTTTTCTACATTATATACTGGTATTACTACTGATACTTTTACCATTCACATTCACCCCCATTTATTTGAATATTCTGAATACTTTTGTCAACTTCCAACTGTTTGATGAAACTAGGCTGTTGTTGAAGTTTCTCAGTTTATCTCTTTCAATTCTTAGAACTTTTTCGTATCTTTTTAGGTAGTTTACTTCCAGACTGTTGTTGTATGTTCTCTCCAATATCTCATATTCCTCGGCATTTTCTGATATTACTATCAATTCGAATAGTTTTCTGTTTTCCTTGTTTAGATTCTCCAGAAATGTTGTTGATATGTTGCTGTTTAAGATGTTCTTTGCAAATTCTCTCAGTACTATGAATGACAATTGTTTTTGGTCTACTGGAATGTTGTCATGTGTATCCTTCGATTTTTGCATCATTGAATTATATAATTCATATCTGTCCAGTTTTTCAAGTTGTAAAGTATTAATATATGAATTTATAGAATTTTCAAATTTCTTTGCAGTTTTAGGCTTATAATCTTCAACAAATAATTCCTGGTTTATGAATCTCATCCCATTTGCCTGTGTGAACGTTTTAAAGAAGAAGTTTTCATAGTCAAAAATTAGGTTTTCATTAAATTCAAGATTATTTTCCTGTAGGAATTCTTTATTGTAAACTTTGTTCCAAGGCATTGACTCTAATTTGTAGAAATATTTACCCAGCTTTTCATAGTCAAATGCCTTGTCATTTACTATTCTTGAAATCTTTTCCATCAGTTCATTTTCCTCATCATTCCTGCTGGTTCTAAAAAGAATAATGTCCTGTTTTGATTCTTGAAGAGATGACAATATCTTCTCTACAGAACTTTCCAGTAACTGCTTGTTTGTATCTGCAAAGTATATGTATTCTCCATCCGCTTCTATTATTGCCTTATTTAATGCTGAAGATAATGTTTTTTTATTGTTTTCTATGACACGGATTCCATCATCCTTTGTTGAATATACTGTTAAAAGTAGTGATGTTTCTTCATCAAGCTGATTGTTTACCAGCAACAGTTCTACGTCAGGGTTTAACTGCTTTGTTATGGCATTTAATGAATCAATAAGGTAATCTGTTGATTCAATTACGGACATTATTATTGAAAGTTTTATCATACTTTAAGCTCCCTCTATCGTTTTTTAAAGCCATGTTTTAGTGAACGCAGTGATTCCGTGAATTCCCAACTTTTTGATGTTAAAATGTCATTGTTTGATTCTATTAGAGTGTTTATTTCTTCCTGGATTTTGGAAGTGGCAATCTGTTTTTCCTCTTTTTCATTGGTGATGTTCGTATCAATTTCTTTTATTTGGTTAAATGATTCTTTAACAGAATCGTTTAGAATTTCATCATCACGTCCAATATTAATAAATTCTATTAGTCTATCCTCTTCAATAACAGAATCATCCAGTATTGACTCTTCAAATAGGCATTTTTTTATTTTAGTATATTCTGTCAAGTTCTCATCTTCTTTATGTGTTGGGTTAATTATATAATTCAGGATATTGTATCCGTATTCGTATGGCTTATAATATTCTGTATAGTTGTTGAATATTGTGGGCATTATTTTTTGAATGTCCTTATCAAGGAGGTTATCCTTGAATAAAAGATAATCAATAAATACCTTCTTTAGTGAAGTGTAGGTATTAAAATATTTCTTATTCGAGAAAATATCAAACAAGTCCTTGAAGTGTTGTATGTATCCATGCTTCTTTGTGTAATTGTTCATTTTCAGGAAGTTATTCTTGAGTGAATAATCATAGGTGCACATGTCAAGGTTAATTGTATGTATTTTTTCAAGGTTTATAAGAACGTTCGCCAGAAATATGTGGTCACAACTACAAATCAGGTCCGAGAAAGTGATGTTGTGTTCTAATATAAAGCTTCTCTTGTATATGTTCTTGTTAAATGCCCAGGGTATACCATATTGCTCTGGTTTTATTACTCCATGTTTAACAAAATGCATTAATGGTTCTTTAGGAATGTCATCATGCGTTAATTCCGTTTTAATTTTAAGATTTGCCGATAGCATCACTGCATTAACTTTAGTTGCATAATCCATCATTTCCTTTAGAACATTATCATTTAAATACGAATCGCCCTCATTTAGAAATGTTATGTATTCTCCCTCGGCTAGTACTATTCCATCATTTCTTGCTTTACTCAGATTAGTTGTTACTTCACTCGAAACCTTTATAAAATCGTGCTTCTTTGATAAGCTTTTAATTATCTGAGAAGTTCCATCACTTGAATTATTATCTACGATTATCAATTCAAAGTCTTTAAATATTTGATTAAATATTTTATTAACAGATTCTTCTATAAAATTTGCTTGGTTACGTACTGGCATTATTATTGAAAGTTTTACCATATTATATTAACCCCTAATCTATAGAAAAAAATTAATCGTCTATTAATAGTTAATATATCTACAATAATATAAAATTCTTTTTAGGAAATTATTTTTTAATATAACGACCAAAGTATTATTATATTAAATATTATTTTGAGGGTGAATACAATTAAATCAATGTCAAATGTAGATATTTATAGAATGATTAAGGAATTAAATGAAGAACTGATTGATACAAGAATTGACAAGGCATATCAGCCAACATATGACACTATACGAATTAAACTTCGTAAAGCCGGTAGTGGAAGACGAGACCTTGTTATTCAGGCCGGTGTACGCATACACCTGACCAATTACCCTCAACCTAATCCAACGATTCCTCCAAACTTTCCAATGTTGCTGAGAAAACATCTTAGCGGTGGAGTAATTACAAGTATTAAACAGCATTACTTTGATCGAATTATTGAAATTACAATACAGAAAAAGGAGGAGTACACTCTTATTGTAGAGTTATTCAGTAAAGGAAACGTTATCCTATTGGATAAGGACAAGAATATTATTTCACCCCTTAAACACAAGAAATGGCAGGATAGAAAAATTACTGCTCATGAAGAGTACAAGTACCCTCCAGAGAAGGAAATTAACATTAATGATTGTAGTGCAGATGATCTTCGCAGCGTGCTTGGAAAGTCAGATTCAGACATTACTCGTACAATAGCTACCAATGGTCTTGGAGGATTGTATGCTGAGGAAATTATTGCCTACACCAGCATTGATAAAAGCAAAGCTGCCAAGGATGTTACTGATGATGAGATTGTAGAACTTGACAATGCAATCAAAAAGTTGTTTAATAAACTAGAGAATGAACCTAATCCACAGATAATCTTTGATGAGAATGGTGAGAACAAGGATTTGGTTCCAATTAATTTGGAAAGATATTCTGACTTTGAAAGTGAAACATTTGAATCATTCAATAAGGCAGCTGATGAATTCTATGGAAAACGAATTATTGAGGAAGTGGAATCCGAGGAAGAAAGAGCATGGAAGAAACGTATTGGAAAGTACACCAAACGTTTAAAGATGCAGGAAGAAAGTTTAGATAAGTTCTACCAGACAATTGAGGATACACAGCACAAGGGTGACACAATCTACGCTCATTACACAGAAATTCAGAACATTCTTGATGTCATACTGTCTGCACGTAGCAAATATTCCTGGAAGGAAATTTCATCAATTATCAAGAAGTCTAAAAAGGAAGGACAGATACCTGAACTGGAACATATTGAATCTGTTGACAAGATGGGTGTAATTACCTTAAAGCTTGATGACGTAACCGTACAGATTGACAGCAACATTGGAATTAATGAAAGTACACAAAAGTATTATGAAAAGGGAAAAAAGGCAAAGCGTAAAATTCCTGGTGTCAATGATGCAATTGAAAGAACCAAAAAACAAATTCGTGACCTTGAAAGTAAAAAAGAAGTTGCTATGGAAGAGTTGAAAGAAAAACAGGAACGTAAAGAAAGAAGAGAACTTAAATGGTATGAGAAGCTACGCTGGTTTATTAGTCGTGACGGTTATTTGGTGATTGGGGGACGTGATGCCAACAGTAATGAACAGGTAGTTAAGAAATATTCTTCAAATAACGATATTTATCTTCACTGTGACATTCATGGAGCGCCATCAACGATAGTTCAGAATAAGTCTGATGAGGAGATTCCTAAAAGTACCCTGTATGATGCTGCTTGCTTTGCAAGTAGTTACAGTAGTGCGTGGAGTGAAGGATTTAGTTCTTATGATTCCTATTGGGTAACTTTGGATCAGGTTTCTAAAACTCCTAATCCTGGTGAATTCCTGAAAAAAGGTGCTTTTGTAATTCGTGGCCGAAAGAACTTTATTCGTAACGTTCCAGTCCTAATAGCTATTGGTATTGTTGATTATGATGATGATAAACGTATAATGGCAGGACCTGTACAGTGTGTTGAACGTTTAACCAGTGATTTTGTCATAGTTAAACCAGGATTTACAAAAAAAGAGCGTATCAGCAAGGAAATACTTGGTAAAATTGATAAAGAAAAAGCTTTTGGTGTTGATGATATAGTGCGTAATTTACCTAGTGGTAAATGTGATTTACTTGACATACGTGAGTATAATCAAAAGTATGGAAAGATTAGATAAGAATATAAGTTAACAAAATTTTAGTCTTAATTCTTATGTAGAAATATAGGATATAATTATTTTTGTTAAATCTTTCCTACTATAATATCTTTATGTTTTTTATAATATTTATATTAATCTTCTTTATATTCTTCTCCAGGTTGAAGAATTACAGTGTAAGTTCCAATGTTTTCATCTTCAACATACTTTGCAAATAGGTTTGCATCTTGTTCTATTGCCTCAAAAGTGTTGTAATGCATTGGAATTACTATACGGGATTGTAACCATCCTGCTGCAATTGCTGCATCTTCTATTCCCATAGTAAACTTGTCACCTATTGGTATGAGTGATATGTCTGGTTGGTAAATGTCTCCTATGACCATTTTCATGTCACCGAAAAGTCCCGTATCTCCTGCATGGTAAATTTTCTTTCCGCTCTCTAGTGTTATAACAAATCCTGTTGCTACTCCACCCTCTTCCATGTCTTCTAAGAAGTCAAGTCCCGAGGAATGTCTTGCATCCGTCATAGTTACATTTATTTGATTGTTTACTGATACTGTTCCACCAATGTTCATACCAATAGCATTAAGTCCCTGTTTTTGTATGAAGGTTGCAATTTCGTGAGTTGATATTACGGTTGCACCAGTATTGTTGGCAATTTCAAGTGTGTCCCCGAAGTGGTCTACGTGTCCATGTGTTACAAGTATTACATCTGCGTTTATTGTTTCCACCGGAGTTGTACATGCTGGGTTTCCACTAATGAATGGATCAACAAGTATTATCATTCCTTCTTCAGATACTATTTTAAATGCTGAATGTCCCAAATATTCTATTTTCATCTTTTATCAATCCTTGATTATTATTCGTTAATAATATGTTTATGTTTTAATTAGTATTTACTTTTTCAATTAATTTCAGTGCATTTTCCCTTCCATCATACATGTTGAATTCATTGAATGCTACCTTATTGATTTTTATATTTTCTAAGTTTTTCATCATATTATTTATTGTGCCAAGTAGCTTAGTTGGATTGTTTATTTCCAGTGTTTGTGAAATGTTGTATTCCATCATTCGTTTGGCGTTTCTTTCCTGTTCAACATGGTTTTGTATTGGTATCATTATGTTAGGCTTTTGTATGGAAATCAGTTCCATACTGGTTGTGTGTCCTGCCAGTGAAATTGTTAAATCGGACATTTTCATCCATTCTACCATGTCTGGTGTGAATTCCTGTATGTTAACCTTTTCTTTGTTGTATTTTTTGAAAATGTTTGAATGAATTTCAATTCCCGTGAATATGAATATTTTGTCTGCTTTTATTTGTTCGGATATGTCTATGATGTTTTCTATTAAAACTTTTCCGAATTCGCTTCCACCAATTGTGACAACAATCATCTTATCATTAAGATTTATGTTATGCTTATATCTTAATTGTTGTTTTGTCTCCATGTCATTGATTTTATGGTGGAGCAATGGTCCTATATAATTTGTTTTGTCCTTTAGTTCTTCAGGTATTTGTATTGCTTCTGGAATGTCGGGCACTAATATTTTCTGACATCCATTTGATATGTCTATGATAAATTTTCTGATTCCTTTTTCGAAGTATTTTATTGCTGTAACATCCGTGCCCTTTGAAAATCCAAAAGTTAAATCATTTGTAATGATATAACAAGGAACGTTTAGGAATTTTGCAGTAATTGGCATTGAATAATGTGAGTCCGATACTACTATGTCGGGTTTTACTTTTCTAACTATTCGTGATTCCTTGTACATGCTCTTTATGAATGTGAATGGTATGTCTTTTGACTGTCTGATAGATTGTTCTATGTTTATTTCACCATCAGATCCCTGAAAGTTCATTTGTGGTAGTTTATGTACTTTATAGTCATATTTCTTTAGGTATTTTAGTCCTGATCCATAGCTTGCAAATTCTACCTTGTGATTATTTTCTTCAAGTGTTTTTGCCAGTGCTAAGTCACGGGATGCATGTCCTATCCCCACACCACATGTTGTTATTAATATTTTCATAGTATACCTTTAAATTAGAGTTTTAAAAAATAAAGTATTTATTTATAATTTGAATCTTTTAATATAATAAATAATTTATTACTAATATGTGAATTTTGTAATACTTTTTATATTATGTAATACAAACAAGTAATTAAAGTAATACAGGAGGTGAAAATAATGAACATACTGCAAGACCAAAAAGGACAAGGAGCAGCAGAATACATCCTACTATTCGGAGGAGTCATAGTCATAGCACTAGCAGCGCTGACAATATACTCCAACTATTTTTCAAACACCGAAACATTCTCAGCACACGACGACGCACAACAAATAAGACAAAACTTAACAAATCAAAGCTAATGCATGACATGAAAGGACAAACAAGCACAGAACTAATACTACTAATAGCAACAATGAGCATAATCACACTAATAACAGCACAATACATAACAGAAAGCCTAAACGAAATAACAAACCATACAAAAACAGTAATAAAAACAGGAAGAGATAACATTTTAAGTAAATTATAACAATTTACCACTCCAATCTATCTCTTTCTTCCTGATACGAGTAGAAGAAATAGGACGAGAATCCTCAGCTAAAACCCAACTAATGACAATAACATCCAACGGATTTAAATTATTTTTTCTTCGTTCCTGATTGATAATATCTGCAGACTTTTCAGTTTCCTCGCTTACAACAATAGCATCCAAATCCGGATCCTTATCAGCAGTACCAAAAACATCAAAAATTTCCTTAATCTCATAAGGTTTATTGAATCGATTGACAAATTCCCTTAATTTAGAAATTCTAACACTACAAGGTTCAATATCATGATTCTTATTACCTGCAAAAGAATCCGACGTAATGCCTATTAAAACTTCCTCCCCCATGTCAAAGGCAGTTTTAATCAAAACCTCATGACCTCTATGGAACTTATCAAAAGTACCGCCAACAGCAATTTTTTTATAAATAGTCACAATCATATCCTCAAAAAGTACTTAATAATTCTTATGTTAAAAAAAATATTTAAAAATGATGAAAAAACACTACAAAAACAACTTTACTTAAAAAGCATTGAAAAGCACATTAAATAAATTTATTAAGAATAAATTATAAAATATAAAGCATATAAAGATTAAAGAAAATTTAAAGTATTAAAAATAATAATAGTTAATTTACTAAACTTTTTTAAAGAAATGAAAAGTAAATAACAAAATTTAATACGATTATTCTAAAACAGTAATTTAAATTTTTTTTGAATACACCAACAATAAAAATTAAACGGATATGAAATGACATGAGCCTAATAAGTATAATTATCCCTTGTTATAATGAAGAAGATAATTTAGATGATTTTTATACGGAATTTCTAAAAGTGTATAATATAGAATTATCAAAATATGAATACGAATTAATCTTCATTAACGATGGTTCAAAGGATAAAACATTGAACAAAATAAAAGAATTATCCAAAAAAGATATTAATATTCGTTACATTTCCTTCAGTAGAAATTTTGGTAAGGAATCTGCATTATATGCAGGTCTTGAATCATCAACTGGTAATTATGTTGCAGTAATGGATGCAGATTTACAAGATCCTCCCTGCTTACTGCCGAAAATGCTAAAAATATTAGAAAATGAAGATTATGATATTGTTGCAACTCGTCGTTCAACAAGAACTGGTGAACCTAAATTAAGATCATTCTTTGCAAGAACATTCTACAAAATAATTAATAAATTATCCGATGTTCAAATTGTAGATGGTGCTAGAGACTATAGGGTTATGACAAGACAAGTTGTGAATTCATTACTACAACTTGACGAATATAACCGTTTTTCTAAGGGATTGTTTAGTTGGGTAGGATTTAATACTAAATGGTTGGAATATGAAAACATTGAAAGAACACATGGAGAAACAAGTTGGTCATTCTTTTCATTGTTTAAATACTCAATCGAAGGAATAGTCGCATTTTCAACAGTTCCCCTATACATTTCAACAATTCTTGGAACGGTTTTTTCAATCTTGGCTTTCATAATGATAATAATCATATTGATAAAAAATTTATTATTTTATGAAAGTGTTCAAGGATGGACATCCACAATATGTGCGATACTGTTATTAGGTGGAATCCAATTATTATCAATTGGAATACTAGGATTATACCTTGAAAAAACATACACTGAAACAAAAAAAAGGCCTATTTATGTAATTAAAGAAAGTAATTTCGACGATTGACACTCTTAATTAGTTGAAATATTTGGAAAAAATATTTTGTACATATTCCCAACAAGATTATAAAACATGACTTTATAAAGGTTTTATCCAATTAATCTTTTTTTGAATCTTTTTACTAGTCCTGCATTTTCTTTAACGTCTTTGTTTGTTTCTGATGGTATTTCTTTTTTGTTTTCTAATTTTGGTGTATTTTTTTTCTTAAGTTTAGATTTTGAATTTAATGGTTGCCATTCCAAATGAACTTTAAATATTTCATTATCTTTAACCATTTTTTCATAAACATATGGTTCGTTATGCCAAACTACCTTATTTTTTCTAATAATATTTTTTTCATTTAGTGTAAATTTCGTAAAATCAATATAAATTGGTATTCGTACTCCATTATCATCTTTAAAATCAATACTCCTAATAAATAATTGTAATTTTCCTTCATTGATAGTTTTAAAAACTATGTCCAGTGAGGTTTTTTCACTTTGTATAACATAACCACTTCTATTTTTTTTATTTAGCCACGTTGGAGAGCGAATTACTGCATTTGAATCTTTACATTCAACAATTTCAATAGATGAGTTTTCACCATTATTTACAATATCTAGTCTACCAGTAATATATTTTGAAAGATATAAATCCCGTTTGAAATTATTAATCATGGAATGCTTAGGTATTTTGTCATATTTTTCCAGCCAATATAACTTTTTATCATCAAAAATATGATTACTTAGATTAACATCATCTATTGCTTTGATGATTGATAAAATAGGGAATACGTATTGAAGTTGTGCAAATTTTGCATTTGTAACATGTTCTGCAATTCTGGCATAAGTTACAGGTGAAAAATACATGTTAACTTTACAATTGTATGAATCAGATAAATAAATATTTTTGAGATATTCTTTAATATATTTTGATGAACAAAGAGGTTTATTTTCTGAATTTGAATTATTATATTTTTTATCCAAATTATATTTTTTTTCTGAAACTAAATCTAATTGTCTAGCTTTAAAAGGATATTTATTATTTAATCTTTTTGCATATTCTATTGTTTCTTGATTAAATTTTTTATTTCCTTCAAACTCAAAATCCAATAATTCCGGACAATATCTGATAAATATCAGTATAACTAATAAATTATCATCATCACATTCTTTACTCGTCGTTTTAAGTTTACAAAGATTTGAATCTATTAATGGAGTTAAATAAATTGTATTTGACAAATATGATTCAACTGCTCCTCTACCGAAGTGATTATTTCTTCTTGTTTCATTATAATTAATAAATTCATAATCTTCTTCTGAAATATCGTATTCTTTTATATATTCCTCAATATTTTTTTCAATAATTTTATTTGTTGAATCCACTACCTCATTTGAAATTGCTTCGGCTCTTATAATTAATGATTTTCTTGTTGGACCAAAATGATTTCTTAACGATTCTCCCCCGGCTCCTGTTATCCGATAAAATGGATTTAATCTACGGAATTTTTTAAAAAATAATTGATTATGAAAACCCAACTTTGTATAAAAAGATAAATTTAAAATTGTAGAGAATTCTTTAAAATATTGAGGATTGTCCGTTAAGAATTCCTTGTTATTTAAGTTAAAGTTGTAGTAATCAGCAATTGTTGAAGCAATTTTAAAATCTTCAGGGTGTGTATGCACCTCATCATTTAGCGATCGAATATTAATTCTGTTTAAATCAATATTGGAAGAAAGCATCAAAGCAAAAGTCAATCTTGAATCTATTCCCCCAGATAAATCAATAGACAAATTATCTGTTTTTAATTTTAAGTTTCTAAAGATATTTATCCATTTATCAAACCAGTTATCCAATATATTAAATGCTTCTTCGGAATCTAAAGATATAGAATTTTCATTATAATAAACTTTATTTAAAAATATTTTTTTAGATTTCAAATCAATTAAAACTTTTCTATTCCTAAGAATTAAATTTATTTCATTAATTAATGTTTGTTTGTAAGATATTGTACATAAAGTACTGGATAAATATGATTTTGCTACATCCCAATTCATTGTTAAGTTAATTTTATGTTTTAAATAATCAACAATTTTTAAAAAGGAATTTGATATACAAAAATAGTTATCATCCTGATATAAGTATAAACCATAACTTCCATTAAAATCCTGGTGTATAACTAAGCTATCCTTTTCTTTGCATACAAAAATATAAGCACCATCAGGTGATAACATGGATGAATCTTCCACAGTTTCTTGTATAACAGTATTAGAATCACTACTTATTATATACCCATATAATTTTGTTTCCTGTAAATCTAAATTATCAGAATCAATAATGAAAAATTCTTTATCATAAATATCTTTAAATTCGGTCATGATACCACTAACATTATTTATATTAAAACTTTGATTTAAACTTATTTTTTTTTCAAAATCCTTATTTTATTAAGTGATTTTAAATTATAATAAGTAAATGATTAATTATATTATTAAATTTTAGATATTATCCATTAAACATAGGATTTCATACAATTAAAATAGAAATAATTCCAAAAAATTTCAACATTAATTGATTCGAAAAATTAGAAAAACTTGAGGCTGTAAATTTTTATAGGCTTAAACCATCTTTTTCTTTTTTATCAGTCCATTCCACCATTTGGTAATATAAATAGCTTAATATTCCATTTCTAGTTTTGTATCGTTTTTTAATTATTTCTGGATCAGTATTTCTGT
>JAFRMD010000115.1 GCA_017430835.1 Methanosphaera sp. | reverse complement strand
TAAAGCAACATACTACAATTATCTAAATCAAGTTGATTCAAAGAATTCATTAGATGATTTGATGGTAACTAACCCTCTGAATGTACCTAGAGGAGTTTCAATTAAAACAATGAAAATTGAATATGGTCGCGATATTCATCTAAGTTTAGGTTCAGACTATGCATGTAGCCATTATTTACCATATGATGCACAGTACACAAAAGGGGCTCATATAGAATTATATAGTACAGGGTATTATGCTCCATCTCCTACAAAATACAGATTATTAATGGCAAGATTCTATTACAAGAACAGTAATGGAAATGTAATAGTTAAAAGAAGTGGAGCTAGATACTATTGCATATCTTCATCTGGAGTAATATATGGTTATGAACCTTACAAGGTTGATTTTGCTTATCGTCCAATGACATATTCAGAAAAAAGGTATATGGGAATATACTAAAAAATACCTTTTTCTTTTTTAAATCTTAAAAAATTCAATACCTCTAAATTAATTTTTTTGGAGAATTCATTAAAAAACTACTTTTATTATTTAATATAAATTCTGCAATTAAAAATTATTTCTCTAAATATAAATTAATTAAAAAGATAATATATTATACCATTAATAAACATAATATCAATTAATCATAATGCTTTAAAGAGGTAATGCTATGAAGAATAAGAAACTACTTTTCTTGCTTTGTCTGCTAATTGTCTTTTTATTATCATTCAGCATTGTAAGTGCAAATGACAACACAACAACAAAATCAAATATAAAAGATAAAGTAAAACCAGTAACAAACAAGGACATTGTTAAAAGTAAAGAAGTTAAGGATTTAAAAACTCAGGAGAATAATATTAAAAGCCATTCAAAGTCAAATGATAAAAAGATACTCAATGATGAAAAGTATTCTTCACAAGTAAAAAAATCTTCATATTATTATGATGAAGAAGAAAAGGAAATTGCAAATTATAGTGATCTTGTTGATATTTATCTTTATGATAATGACGAGAATGATAATCATGATTATATTGAAGAAGCAGGTAATAATGATGAGGATTTCAGAGAAGGCTATGATGAAGATTATAACGATAATGAGTTTAATAATTATACGTCTCAAACTGGTAAGACAACAGATAATGTTCAAACTACCAAAAAAGTCAATTTAAATATTTTAACATCACAAAATCCAAAAACAGATGGAAAACTAAAAATCACGATCAAAGCACTAAATGGAACAACAAAACTTAATGTTGGAAAAATAAAAGTCAAATTCAACAGCAAACAAATTGCTTACAAAGGAGTATACAACGGAAAAATAACCCTAAACTATAAACTACCAATAAAATCAGTAACATACAAGATAACAGCAGAATACGATAAAAATAATAAAAAACTAGCAACGAAAAACAAAAACATTAAAATAAAAGATTCAGAAAAAATAACATTCAAAACCAATACAAACTCAAAAACTGACACAAAACACACGTTCACAGTAAGAGTAACAAATGCCAATGGCAAAGTAAATTATGGTACTGTAAGAATTAAACTTAACGGTAAAACTCTAACGAATAAGAAAGTTAAAAATGGAATCTCTAAAATTATCTACAGGATGCCGAATAAGGCAGGAAAATATAAAGCAACCGCAGAATACATAAAATACGATAAAGTAATTCAATCGATTAGTAAAAATATCAATCTTAAAAACTCAGAGAAGATAACATTAAACACAAAAACAAGTACAATAGGATATACAGATCATTTATTTGAAGTTAAAGTAACTAAACCTAACGGAAAAGTAGACACTGGAACTGTCAGAATAAAATTAAATGGTAAAGTAATAGCAAATGAAAATGTCAAAAATGGAATTATAAAAACAACATACAAACTACCTAATAAAACAGGAATATTCAAAGTAACCGCAGAATACATTAAATATGGAAAAGTTGTCAAATCAGTAAGTAAAAACATCAATGTAAAATATAATCAATATCCAATACTAACTAAAACAATAACATTTAAGGATGATATTTATTATGAAAAGTTAGGTGCTGGTGATTATGCATATCCATTTATAGAATGGCAAGATGCACAATATGACGAAGGAGCATATGTATCATTATTGTATGATGGAATAAATGGTGGTGATATGTATCCACATACTTATCGATTAACAAAAGCAACATTTTATCATGAAAATTATTACACTGGTAAGATTATTAAAGATACTGTAGAACCGGATTGTTATTATATTACTGATAAATATACCTTAGTTAAATCCAGATTAAGATATAATTATGAACCAATCAAGGTTCAAATTTATTACAGAAAGATGACACCAAATGAAAAAAAGATTCTTATGAAATATGCTTAAATTCAAGTCAATTTACCTCCCACTAAAATTCCTTTTTTTAAATCAATAAAATTATTTATAAAACGTATTTAAAAAGTTTAATCTATTTTCATTTTTCTTGTGAAAATTAAATGTGTTATTTATGTTATATAAAGCAAATACTTTAATTATTTTATAAATAAATAACCAATTAAACTATAACAAATAATTAAGATATGTGAGGTAATAAATATGACATTATTCGACGAAGGAAATATGAAATGTTCAGTATGTGGTAAAAAATCAGGACACCCATTTCTTTTAAGTTCTAATCAATTTGGTTATCAGGACTTGGATACAAGACCATCCGAAATGTATCGTTCATCGATGCATACTTGGCTTTCAAAATGTCCAAACTGCGGATATGTAGCTTCAAATCTTAATGAAGACTTAGAAATAAATGAAGATTTTCTAAATTCAGAACAATATAAAACATGTGATGGCATAGAATTTAAATCAGATGTTTCAGAAATGTTTTATAAAAGTTACTTAATAGAAAATGAAAGAAAAGATGATGTACAAGCTTTTCGATCAATCTTGAGATGTGCATGGGCATGTGATGATGCAAAAGATGAGAAAAATTCAAAACTTTCACGACAGCTTGGAGTAGAAAGAATTAATAAAATTATTGAAAAAAAATGAAAACGTTTCTGATGATTTTCTTGTATTGAAATCGGATTTACTAAGGCGAATGGGTGAATTTGACCAGTTAATGATGAATATGAAAATCTTACTTTGAAAAACGAATATTTGAATAAAATAATAAGATTCCAGGTTAAAAAATCTCATGAAAATGATAGTAAATGTTACACCTTAGAAGTATTGTCTTAAAATATATTTGGAGAATGTCCAAATAGTCTTTTTTTTATTTCTCTTTATTATTTAAGAATATCTAATTAAAATCTGTTAAAAGATAATATTTATCTTTCTTGAGAAATAAGTCTCTTCTGTTAATTTAAATTAAATTCTTTTTTTAACATTAAAAATATTATCTACTCTTCCTAGAACTATCTTTATTCATATAAATATAACATTTTAGATTAGTAATTATAAACACTTAAACTATAATATTTATATAATATTGAGCGTAATCTGAAAAATTAATACTAATAAGAAAAAATATATGAAATATATGTTTAGATGGAGGTTAATTATGAGAGAAAAAAATATTATAATTATTTGTATTACTATGATAATATGTGTTAGTATTATCTCTGCAACAGTTCTCAAAATTCATTATGATGATAATAATAAATCTTTAAACAATTCAACAAACAAGACAAATGGAACTATTAACAAAACGGAAAATTATACAAATAATACAACAACAATTAATTCTAAAACTTCCTCATATAAATCAAATTCTAATACTAAAAGTAGTTCAACTTCATCGAAATCATCAGTGAAAACTAAACCTTCAAGTACTAATTATGTTGGTGAAGGTGGGAGAGATGGTTTTACTTGGACTAGTAATAATTATAAATCAAATGGTCATGTTTATAGGGATATGAAATTAGATAATGGTAAAGTTGTATCGGTTCAACAAGATTAAAAATAATATAATTTTTTTAAAATCAGTTCGGTTCCCGGAGCGAGGAACAGGTGGTAAGTGTTGGCTAGAATGGCTTGGCTGCCCAGCTCGTTCATCTCTTTCATGGTGAGCGCCTTGACTGCGGCACGCGTAGCGGCGCCGACAAAAGC
>JAFRMD010000021.1 GCA_017430835.1 Methanosphaera sp. | reverse complement strand
GGGATTTTTCCATAATTCCTAATTTATGATTTTATTTTGTTTTTGGTTTTATAGTTTGTTTTTTGGTTGTTTATGTGTTTTGTATTTGTTTTTGGGTGTTGTTTTTTGTTTTAGGCTTTGTGTGTTCGTTATTTTTTTTGGGGTTAAATTTATTTGTTGTTAAAAATAGATATTTTATTAGGCACTAATGTTTTTTTGTTAGTGTTTTTTGATATGAGGTGTATTAATAATTTAGTTTAAAGTATTATTTTGAAATTTTGACGGCGAAATCCCTTTGTAGTTTGGTTTGTGAGGGATTTATTTTGTGAATTTCTTAGTAAATGGTTCCTTTTAGGTTGATCATTCGTTGTAAATTATAGATAACGTTGTGGATTTGTAGTTCGTTTTTTACTGCGGTGGTGTTGTGTCCTGAGAGGATTATTGTTCCATTAATACTTTTAAGATATCCGTTGATGCCTTCACTGCAATGGAATCGATCTTTGTAGAGTTTATGGTATCTTTGGTTTGTGAATTTATTGATCATTTCGTATTCGAGAGGAGTATAATTGTCTGTTATTTTTTTGAATGGGCATTCAGAACATTCTTTGTTTTGTTTTGGATTTGAGCATTGGTGTATGAATCTGTGTTCTTGCCATTGCTCTGGTATTCCTTTTCGTATGTTGACTTGTTTTTGTACTTTTATTGTTTCTGTTAGTTCGATTTTTTGTCCTTTTTTGCATATGTATCCGTTGTATACTCTTTCTAGTGATTTTTTGCTTTCTTTGTTTTTGTTTTGTTTGTTTTTGTCTTTTGTTTTGAGGTTGTGTTTTCTTCTGTTTTTGTTGTTTTCTCTGTTGGATATCATTTTTGGCATGATTATGAAGTTCATGCCGTGTTTGTCTGCTGTTTCTATGTTTTCGGTTGAGAAATATCCTGAATCACAGATGTATAGTGCTTTTTCTATTATTTGTTGTATTTCTTTGTAGTTGTTTCTTTGTCCGTATTTTTTTTGTAGTTCTATTAGTATTTTTGTGTTTTCTTTGATTTCTTGTATTATTTCTTCTAAACTGTAGTGATCATTTGGTTTATCCAATAAAAGACCCATTAGGATTATTTTGTTATCTGTCATGATTTCTTGTAGATTGAATGCAAAATCAAATCCTCCTTTCTTTGTTTTCATCATAACTGATTCAGGAAATGCTATTGAAACATAATTGATGTTTTTTTCGTCCATAATACTTTCAAAGAGTTTGATGTTGTTGTAAATGTTCTTGTTGTATATGTCAAATTTAAGAAAAATCCGTTTTATTAAGTCGTATAATTCACTATTTTTATCTAAATCTTTTTGAATTTGCTTTAATTTGTTATAAGTTGTTGTTTTTGATTTTTTACGATTGTTATGTAATAATCCTTCTTTTTTCATAAATTTAAGACCTTCAATATCCTCCCTTGTAATTGTATAATTTCGTGACCCATGAATGATGGCATCTGTACCATCAATAAAGAATTTAAGAAAATTTATGAAGTCTAAATCATTTAATTTAACAACAGAATAAAGAAATATCTTTTTTAATACCAGAGAATCACTTTCATATAAAAATCTCCTTAAAACATTAATCGAAGGAGTTTTACCACAAGTAGCCACTCTTAAAATATTATTAGTACGACATTCACGAGCAATATCAGAAATTTTACACAAACCAATACTAAAACAGTACATAAAGATAATTAATAAAATTTCTCGAGGGATAAGCCCTATTTCCAACCTTGGAATTAAATTTACTATTTAATTCAAAAATTAAATCACGAATACACTCATCATTTAAATAATCAATATAAGTTATCAACTTATAAGCATCTTTACCATATTGTTTCAATTTATCTTTAATTATATTATAATTAAACCCTTTTACATCCATAATAGCCATAATAAACAATCCTTACACTATTAATTATATTTATCAACCCATTATAAAAAGACATAAAAGCCATTAAAAACTCTAATAAAAAACAACCAATACATAATTTTTATAATAAGAGAATATATAATAATAATATATAAAATAAACTATAAATAACTAATTATATTAAAAAATAAGTAAAAATAAACTTAATAAAACTAAAATAAGCTTAAATAATTAATAATATCAATAACTAATTAAATTTATACGATTATTTCCTCATTTGAATGATATAACCAAAAAAAAGCTTCAGCATGAAAATTACACTAAAAATAAATCCCAGAAAAAAACCAATAAAAACTATTATTATAAAAAAAATAAATAATTATAATAGAATACAAACTAAATAAAGAAAAATAAATCAATAATATTATATATTTCCTAATATTTAATCGTAAATTTTAATTAAAAGTATTTAAAACCAGATAATAACATGAAAAAAATAGACTTGTTTTAAAGAATATAAAGTTAAATTAATCATAAATAGGACATAAAATCAGAAAATAATGAATATTAAAAAGAATCAGAAAAATGGAAAATACCCT
>JAFRMD010000114.1 GCA_017430835.1 Methanosphaera sp. | reverse complement strand
TTTGATTTTAATGTTGATTTGTTGGAGGGTACTGTTGATTTATCTTCCTCCGATTGGGATTCTGTTTCTCTTTTTTTAGAGAATGAGTATCCTGACGTTTTTAGTGCAATGGGTAATGAAGGTTATGAAATTTCTTTTGATGATGCTGATATTGTTAATCCTATTTGTTTTGAAGACAAAGTTGTTGGTTTTATTTCATTACTAACTTGTGAGGGTCTTGGTCCTACTTTTAATTTTTGTGATTGTTTTATTTTGCCTGAGTTTAGGGGTATGGGTTTTATTAAGCGGTTTTTGTTTTCTTTTGCTGTTAATCCTAATTTTACTCTCAGCATTTCTCGTCCCAACAGATGTTTTGTTGATTTGTTGATTCATATTGGCTTTGCAAAAAAGATTTCATCTTCAGTAGTGGCTTCTTTTATTAGTTTTGTAGACTATTACAGCAATATTTTTGTTAATAAGAAGATTAAACGTTTGTATCGTAATATTTCTGAACATGCAGATGATGAGATTGTTTCTAGTATTTATGATTATGATTTATGTTCTGTTGTTGAATATGATACTGAAAATGTGGTTTGTCGTACTGATTGTTTTGTTATGATTTTTAATCCTCGTGATAGTGATTTTAAGGGTTTAAATCTTCGTAAGAAGTTTAAGAAGGTTAGTGAGGGTTATCTTAACAAGATTTTTGATAGGACTTACAGGGAGGATATTTCCGAGTTTTTTGATGAATTTGTTGAAAACATTCAGAACCGTGTTAGTATAGACAATATGTTAGGTACTAATGATGCTTTAACCAGTGAGTTTAAGGATTATCTTGAAGCTCATGATTTAAGTGAGGATGATGGTTTTGTTTTAATTAATCGTCTGCGTAGTGAATTGGATGCTAATGTTATTGATAAGTTTAGTGTTGGAATCCGATTGGATTATTTGGCCAGTAACTTTAGTAATTTGGATAATATTGTCTCAAGCCGTGTTGATATGGATAAGTTTCCTAAGGAATGTTATTGCTGCGGTAAGGATATTACTGATCTTATAAATGTTTGTGATGAGTGTGGATATCTCTTGTATCCTGAGGGCAATTTAGTTGAGCATATGGAAAATATGGACATATCGGGTGAAATGGAGAAACTACGTGATGACTTGGAAATTATTGATGACAGTACTGTTATCCGTGATTATCTTGATGAGTATATTTATACTAATAATCTTGATGAGGATGAGGTTTATACTGCCCAGTTCAATATTGCTTCATATGAGTATCTAAAATATATTACCGAGAATGCTCCTTATACTTCAATTCCTTCCTTTGATGATAAGCATTTCCTAGATTATGGTACTGTAGAAAATTTCCTGTTAGAGATGGAATATATTAAGGAGCTAAGTGATTATTCTTCTTATAGAAATTTGTTAATAGAACAGGCAAATGCTGGTGACTTTAGAATATATAATGTTGATGAAATAGGCAATATGAATGATAAGCAAATAAAGGATATTGTTGGAATAAAATATGAGCCTACCGGTAGCGTAGAAGACTTCAACACTCCAACTACCCAGTTCTATCATAAGTATATTCATGGATTCCTGTTTTATGAGTTTGATGAATATTATAAGAAGCATTCAAACAGTGAAGTGTTGGATGAAAATGTTGCCCTGGACTTTATCTATCATAAGCTTGAAGTGGCAGATGATGAAGAAAAGGCTGATGTTTATTTAAATAGTCTTCTTTCTTCCTTTGAAATTTTCCGTGAATACAATATATATGATGCATTAATCAGTATTATACAGGCATTTATTGTATCATCCAATATGTATTTTGATGAATATGGTGTTGTCAGTCATGATATTAATATTATACGAATAATGAATAAGGAAAATGATGCCCTTAACAAATATGATTTGAAAGAATTATTTGATAAAGCATTTGATAGCCTTGCATTGGAAGAATATAAAAACAATAAGGCATTTATATATAATGAGTTAAAAAATTCAGTTGAAGAATAATAATGATATAATGGTTGGTGATTAGCTGTGACAATAAACCTACAAAATCCGCATAGTGAAGAATTTCAGCTGGCAAACAAGCAAATAGTTATAATAGAATACTTTGAAGACAAGGAATGTAACACTCAAAGCACACGTTATGATGGAAAGTATCGTAGAATTACATTGCATGGAAAACTTGGTTCAGAAACGAGTAGAGTTGAAGAAAATCCATACATTGCGCAGAACTTTGGAAGCAACCTTGAAATAATTGATGCAGGATTGCCCTTAAAAGAAATAAAGGAAAGGGTACAACGAGGCGAAAGCTATCTTGTAGTAATATGGAAACGTGGAAACATGCCACTTCCAGTAGATCTTGGTTATCATAAGGACATTACCCTTAAGCTTGTTGACCAGGCAACAAGCACAAAGGAATTGGCATTCAATGTAATTAACCTTGTAAGGGCAAATAGAGGGTAAAAACTATGAAAGTTAAGGCAATAATTCCTATCCTATTATTGTGTATAATTAGTATTGCCGGTAGTGCAGCATTGGAAGAAAAAGATGTGGAACATGAATTTAACACTACAGGATTTATTTTTGAATATAATGACCATAATACTTCAACTTATGAGGGAGACAGTGGACTGATACTGGGATACTGCAATAATACTGCCGACAACACCAGTCTTATAATACCAAAGGAAAGAGTTAGAACACTTGCCTATGCTTCAAACGGTACTTTCAAATTCCCTGACGGACTTATAATAAAACTTAGCGTTAAAAGAGATGATGGAAAATACGTACTCCTGCAGATGAGACATCATAATGGAACATGGATACCGATACTTGATATTGAAAATGATGATTTGACCAATGAACAGAAAAAGTACTTTGATGACTATTATCAACAGAAAAGTGACTATAACGCCAAACAGGAAGAGTTTGCAACAAAACACTTGCGAGATGAATACAAGTACTCAAACGGTCATAAATCAAAGTATGGGTATTATATGGGAAGTAACGGTTATGGATTAATATACAATCCATAATAAAATATTTAACCTCCACCCCATATTACTATTTTTTTATCTGTTTTTAACAGAATCAATAAGACTGAAAATAATCTCTCGATCTTCCTTGTTAATAGCACCGGTAACTATAATTGCAACTACGTAGACAATGACTGCTATAATAACACCCAGAATAAAAGGCAAATGCAGTACATATAAAACAACTGCCAAAACTATATTGGCCAGTAACACCTGAAATATAGGCTTTAATGATTTCCTGATGTTTAATGAAAACTCAGTCTTATGAAGTGAATACAACATTAAAAGCAAAATTACAAACTCTGTTAAAACGGATGTCATACTTGCACCAATATATGAATACTTGATTATTAGAACTACATTAACGATTACACTGAAAATTGCACCAAACATTGCAACCTTGGTAACAAAAACCTGCTTGTTAATAGCATTCAAGAGTGTTGAAGTAGTACCACTAAGGAACATGAAAATACAAGCCCAGATAAGTACATTAAGACACATTACACTGTCTAAATATTCACTTCCAAAGATTATATTAATAATGTCAGTCGAATAGAATACTACGCCAATACAAATTGGAATACTCAGTATTAACATGAATTTAAGCATCTTCTGATACAGGCCATTCAATTTTTCCTTGTCATCCACAAACAACTGACTCATCACAGGAAAAACTGCACTGCTTATTAATAAAAACAATGATGAAAGAACCAATATCAACTTCTGAGAAGAGCTGAAAAGCCCAACAGCTACACTACCAGATAAGAAAGTTAACAATATGGAAGCTATCCAGAAATAAATACTGGTAAATACGGTAGTTATACCAAATGGAATACTGTTTTTAATTAATTCCTTAATAAAAGGAATACTTAAATCATAACTAAATTTAGGGTACTTTTTAACATTAATAACAGTACCTAAAATAGTTGATAAAAACATTGCAATAGGATAACAAGCAGCAACCCAAATAACATTTAATCCAAAGTATATGAATAAAACTGCAACAAGAAATACGGCAATACAATACAAAGTATGAACTATAGTCTGATAATACATCTGCTCGTTACTCTGATATAAGGAATAATAAAATGATGTAATGGAATTAAAAAACATGTAAAAACCAATCACAACATTAACGTAGAATGCATCTCCACTAAAGCTAATATAGGAAAAGGCTATGAAGACTAAAAGAGTAACTATGCTTAAAATTATTCTTAAAAAGAACGCAGTTCCAAAATAGCGACTGGTCAAGGAATGATCACGGGAAACCTTCTGAATAGCGTACATTCCAAGACCCAGATCACAAAATACACCAAATATTCCTACCAGGGACAAAGCACTGCTAATAACACCAAAATTAAAAGTACCTAAATATCTGGCAGTAACTAATGTTAAAAAAAACATTACCAAATTAGTGATAATACTAGTAAGAATTAAAAAAGAAGAATTCTTAACTACTCTCCCTGTAACACTCATAAATATCAATTTATTACTTTAATAATTTAATCTTTGTTACTTTTTAATAAAGAAGTTTACTATAATATTTTAAAAAATTTTTCATTTTTTTGGAAAACATGATTTTAGATAAAATTAGTTTTCGTTGATTTTTTTTAAATTAAACTATTTATGTGAGAAGAAATAGACATATATTTATATAATAGTAATTTTTTGAATAGAAGTGATAAGAAAAACATATATTTCTATGCAAAATTATTTAGAGAAGCAACATTAGTTTTCTTAAATTACTTTTATTATTATTTTTCATTATTACTGGAGGGACATTGATTGCAAGTAGGAATCTTAGCAGGCGGATTTGGAACAAGACTTAGTGAAGAAACAGTAAACATACCTAAACCCATGGTACGTATTGGAGAAAAACCAATACTTTGGCATATTATGAAAATATATTCCAAATATGGATTTGATGATTTTATCATAATGTTAGGTTATAAAGGTCATCTTATTAAGGATTATTTTGCTAACTATTTTTTATATCAATCTGATGTAACCATTGATTTAAGAAAAAACAAGATGGAAATACTGAATTCCAATACAGAACCATGGAAGATTACATTAGTTGATACAGGACTTAATTCTAATACTGGACATCGTGTAAAACAAATTGAGAAATATATTGAACAGGATCAATTTATGCTTACTTATGGTGATGGAGTTAGTGATGTTAACCTAAACTCTTTGATTGATTTTCATAATAGTCATGATAAAATTGCCACTTTAACTGCTGTTCAACCTAGTGGTAGATTTGGATCTTTAACCATTAGTGATGACTTTTCCATCAATGGTTTTAATGAAAAACCTAAAGGGGATAAACGCTGGGTAAACGGTGGATTTTTTGTTTTAGATAAGGATGTTTTTAATTATATTGATGATGATGTAGATAATAATTGGGAAGAAAATGTATTATCCGGTCTTGTTGATGTTAATCAATTAGTTGCTTACAAGCATTATGGTTTCTGGCAGTGCATGGATACTTTACGAGAAAAAACTTATTTACAACAGCTTGTTGAAAAAGATAATACACCTTGGCTAAAATAGGAGTATTTTATTATGAAGAATTTTTATAATAATAAGACTGTTTTAATTACTGGACATACCGGTTTTAAGGGCTCGTGGCTTGCTGAAATATTATCAAATTGGGGAAGCAATGTAATAGGTTACTCATTAGAAGCACCTACTAAACCGAGTTTATATTCTTTACTTAAATTAGAGGAGAGGATTACTTCTATTCATGGCGATATCAGAGACTATTCTTTATTAGAAGAAGTTTTTCAAGAACATAAGCCTGAAATAGTTATCCATATGGCTGCTCAACCACTCGTACGTGAAAGTTATAAAGAACCTCATTATACTTATGAAACTAATGTTATGGGTACAGTTAATATTTGTGAATGTGTAAGAAAGTCAGATTTTGTTAAGTCCTTCTTAAATGTTACTACAGATAAGGTTTATGAAAATGTGGAAAAAAGCGAAGGATATAGTGAAGATGAAAAACTTGACGGTTTTGATCCTTATAGTAACAGCAAATCCTGTTCAGAGTTAGTAACACATTCATATAATAATTCTTTTTATAAAAATATGAAAATTCCCTGTTCAACTGCTCGGGCAGGTAATGTTATTGGTGGTGGAGATTTTGCAACAGATAGAATTATACCTGACTGTGTAAGGGCCATAGAAAACAATGAAGATATTATAATACGCAATCCCTCTTCTATCAGACCATATCAGCATGTTTTAGAGTCTTTAAATCTTTATTTGATAATAATGATGAAACAATTTAAAGACATTGAATATGCAGGTTATTATAATGTTGGTCCCGATGATTCTGATTGTATAACTACTGGAGATTTAACTGATTTATTTTGTAAGTATTACAGGAAATATTTTGATAAAGACTTAAAATGGATTAATAAGTCCGATAATTCTGTTCATGAAGCTAATTTCTTGAAATTAGATAATTCTAAAATTAAAGATATATTTAATTGGAATGTTAAATGGAATATCGAAGAATCTGTTGATAAAACATTAGAATGGACTTATTATTATATTAATGATTTAAACATTAAAGAATGTACTGATAAACAAATTGAAGAATATTTTAAATGTTAAGTGAGTGTTATGTTTGAAGAAAAAAGTGAAAAAGAAGCAAGGAAAGAAATTTTAAATTTAGTAAAAGAATATACAGAGAAGTTTCATAATACTGATACTTACGTTGAAGGAGATAAAATTTCTTATGCTGGTCGTGTTTATGATTCAAGTGAGGTAGTGAATCTGGTGGATAGTTCACTAGAATTTTGGTTAACTAGTGGCAGATATACGATTGAATTTGAAAAGAAATTATCCGAATATTTAGGAGTTGATTATTGCAGTTTTGTAAACTCTGGATCAAGTGCAAACCTTTTAGCATTTATGGCATTAACATCACCACTATTAGAAGACAGAAGAATACTACCTGGTGATGAAGTAATAACTGTAGCTGCAGGTTTTCCAACTACAATTGCTCCAATTATCCAGTATTGTGCTGTACCCGTATTTGTTGATGTAACAATACCTGAATACAATATTGACGTTACACAATTAGAAAATGCATTATCTGATAAAACAAAGGCAATAATGATAGCACATACTCTTGGAAATCCGTTTAATTTAGAATATGTTAAAAATTTCTGCCAAAAACATAAACTCTGGCTAATAGAAGACAACTGTGACGCACTTGGAAGTACTTATACAATTGATGGAAAAACAAAATTTACTGGAACAATAGGAGATATTGGAACAAGCAGTTTCTATCCGCCACATCACATGACAACAGGCGAAGGAGGAGCAGTATACACAAACAATCCATTACTACATAAAATTGTTAAGTCCCTTCGTGACTGGGGAAGAGACTGTGAATGCAATTCAGGACAGGACAATCTCTGTGGAAATCGTTTCACCAAACAGTATGGAGAATTACCGTTAGGTTATGATCACAAATACGTATATTCTCACTTTGGATACAACCTTAAAGCAACAGACTTACAAGCAGCAATAGGATGTGCACAAATAGAAAAGTTTCCAACATTTGTAGAAAAAAGAAAAGAAAATTTCCGGAAAATATATGATGGACTTAAAGACTTGGATGAAATAATTCTACCAGTTAAAGAAAAAAACAGTGATCCTTCATGGTTTGGTTTTTTAATCACTCTAAAAAATGGTAATCGTAAAGAAGTAGTCAAGAATATTGAAGAACATAACGTTCAAACTAGGATGTTATTTGCAGGAAACATGACAAAACATCCATGCTTTAGCGATAATATCAAATATCGTGTAGTTGGCACGTTAGAAAATACTGATAAAATTCTAGAAGATACTTTCTGGATAGGAGTATATCCAGGTATGACTGATAAAAAAATAGAATATATGATTAAAACGATAAGAGAAGCAGTAAATAACCATTAATTTAATAATTAGCATTTTATTGGTGATACAATGAATATAACAGAAGAAAAAATGATTGACATTCTAAAAACCTTAAAAAAAGAATATGGAGTAATAGCAGTAAAATCAGAATTTGAAACAGAAGGTTCTAGAAAAAATGAATTAACTAAACTTAGAGACATAATATCTAAATCAAATCTAAAAATGTATATAAAAATTGGTGGATGTGAAGCAGTAAGAGACTTGGACGATTGTAAAATATTGGGTGCTGATGGAATAATGGCACCAATGATAGAAACACCATTTGCAGCATCAAAATTCAAAAATGCTTATAATAAAGTATTCTCACCTGATGATGGGCAAATAGATAAAATCATCAACTTAGAAACTATTACAGCATATGAAAATATTGATATAATATTCAAAGAAAATCAGGATTTCCTCGATACTGTAGTTATTGGTCGAAGCGATTTTAGTGCTTCATGTGGAATTAGTAAGGATGATATAAATGGAACTAGAATGCTAGAATATTGTGAAGATATCATAGACAAATCAAATGACTACGGATTTAATTCAGCATTTGGTGGAACAATATCCATCAACAGCATTCCATTTATACAAAAATTGGAAGATAAAATTAACAGAATTGAAACAAGAAAAATAGTTTTTGACATAGAAAAATTAGATGGCCAATACAATGAAGCAATAGACTTAGCAATAGAATTTGAATATTTATACCTTAAAAATAAACTAAATTATTATCAATCAATAGTTGATGAGGATTCACAAAGATTCAAGGACCTTGAAAAAAGAATAGATGTTGAATTATAGGGATAATTATGAAAGTTGTTACATTTGGAGAAATAATGTTAAGATTATCTCCACCCTCATTTAAGAGAATATCTCAAACAAACTCCTTTGAATTATATTATGGTGGAAGTGAAGCAAATGTTTCAGTATCATTAGCAAATTATGGACTAGAAACAATATTTGTCACAAAAGTTCCAGACAACGAGATAGGAAAGTCTGCAATTAATAAACTTAATCAGTATGGTGTAGATACCAGCCATATCCTTAAGGGTGGAGAGCGTTTAGGAACATATTATTTAGAAAAAGGTGCAAGTCAAAGACCTAGTAAAGTAATATATGACAGAAAATATTCATCAATTAGCACGGCATTACCTGATGAGTTTAATTGGGATGAAATATTTTTTGACGCAGAATGGTATCACGTGTCCGGAATTACACCAGCATTAAGTGAAGAAACATTCGATAATACATTAAAATCAGTTCAAAAAGCTAAAGAAAAGGGATTAACAGTTAGTTGTGACCTTAATTATAGGGCAAAATTATGGACACAGGAAAGTGCAAATACTCATATGGAACAAATAATGAAATATGTTGACGTATTAATTGCCAATGAGGAAGATATTGAAAAAGTATTCTCCATCAAAGCAGACAATACTGATGTTGAAAAAGGTGAACTTGATTACGATTCTTATCAAAAAGTTGCAAGAGAAGTACTGAAAAAATATGATTGTAAGCTAGTTGCATGCACACTTAGAACTTCAATATCGGCAAGTAGAAATAAGTGGAAAAGTTTAATATTTGATGGACAAAAAGTTATACAATCCCGTGAATATGATGTAACAGTTATTGATCGTGTTGGAGCAGGAGATAGTTTTAGTGCGGGATTAATATATGGACTATTAAATGATTATAGTATTAAAGATACACTGGAGTTTGCTACAGCTGCAAGTTGTTTAAAACATACTATTGAAGGTGACTTTAATATGCTTAGTGTTGAAGAAGTTGAAAGTCTAGTTAATGGTAATGCAAGTGGAAGAGTACAAAGATGAGGAAAAAAATATGAAAATTAGAGTAGCAGATTACATAGCACAGTTATTAGTAGAACATGGTATAGATACACTTTTTTCTGTAGTTGGCGGTGGCGCAATGCACTTAAATGATGGATTTGGAAAAAATCCTGACATCAAATGTGTATATAATCATCATGAACAAGCCTGTTCAATAGCAGCAGAAGGTTATTATAGACTTTCAAATAAGTTACCAGCAGTATGTGTTACTACAGGACCGGGTGGAACAAATGCAATAACAGGAGTACTTGGAGCTTATCTTGATTCAATTCCTATGCTAATTATATCCGGACAGGTAAAATATGAGATGACAGTAAAAAGCACAAACTTACCACTAAGACAATTAGGAGACCAGGAATGGGACATAGTATCAACAGTTAACACTATGACAAAAAATGCAGTAATGATAACAGATGCTAACATGATAAAATATGAAATCGAAAAAGCATTATATATTGCTACCCATGGAAGACCTGGACCATGCTGGATTGATATTCCATTAGACATACAGGGAGCAATCATTGACACAAAAGACTTAAAAGAATTCAATCCACAGGAATACAAGATAAGCAAAGAAAACATAACCCCAAACATTATTGAAGATGTTTTAGAAAAAATCAGAAAATCCGAAAGACCAATTATCTATGCAGGCTCTGCAATCAGAACAAACGATGCATATGAGGATTTCAGATACATAGTTGAACGACTAAAAATACCAGTAGTAAATGCATGGAATGCAACAGACTCACTAGAATATGAACATGAACTATGTGTAGGTTGTGGCGGATCATTTGGTGACCGTCCAGCAAACTTTGCAGCACAAAATAGTGACTTAATATTATCATTAGGTTGTAGACTTAGTACTAGACAAGTATCATTTGCATATGACATGTGGGCAAGAGAAGCCTATAAGATAATGGTAGAAATAGATTTAGCTGAAATAAAAAAACCGACACTAAATATTGACATGCCAATACAGGCAGATATCAAAGAATTTTTAAAAGCTCTAAGAGAAGTGCTTGAACAAGAAAAGGAAGAATATGATTTTACTCAATGGGTAAAACAATGTAACACTTGGAAGAAAAAGTATCCTGTATGTGACCATTCAAAGTATGAACAAAAAGATAAAATAAATGTTTATGCATTCCTTGACACATTATCAAATCATTTCCAGGAAAATGATAAAATGGTTATTGCAAATGGTGCTGCATGTGCATGTTTACACGCATACAAACTTAGAAAAGGTCAAAGATTAATAGTAAATTCCGGTGTGGCATCAATGGGTTATGATTTGCCAGCATCAATAGGCGCATGTTTTGCAAATAACAAGGAAAAGATTATATTGGTTTGTGGGGATGGAAGTATACAAATGAACCTTCAAGAACTTCAGACAATAAAATATCATAACCTGCCAATAAAAATGTTTTTAATAAATAATGGTGGATACCAGTCAATTAGAATCACTCAAAGATCATTCTTTGAATCGGATTATCATGGCATAGGTGAAGATAGTGCCGATGTAAGCTTCCCTGAAATGAAAAAGATAATTAAAGCATATGATATAAGTTATCTTTCCTGTGATGATATAGATAAATTAGATGATGCAATAGAAAAAACATTAAAAAGTGAAGGACCTATTGTTTGTGAAGTATTTGTTGATACTAATCAGGAGTTTGAACCAAAAAGTGCATCTAAAAAATTACCTGATGGACGAATGGTATCAGCACCATTAGAAGATATGAAACCATTCCTTGACAGAAAAGAGTTAGAAGAAAATATGTATATTGACTTAATAAAAGAATGATCTGAAATGAAAATAGTAATCACAGGTTCTACTGGAATGATTGGTCTAGCAATAATTAATTTACTGAAAGAAGAACATGAAATTATTGCCATTGTTAGACCTGATTCAAAAAACAATGAAAAAATTCCAGAACACTCAAATATAACTAAAATTGAATGTAATATTGACAATTATGATTCATTAAATGATAAAATTGTTAGTGCAGATTTATTCTTCCATTTAGCATGGGCCAAAACTTATGGAATAAAGGGAAGAAATGATTTGTACTCTCAATTAAACAATGTAAAGTATACATTGGATGCTGTAAAATTAGCCTGTAACTTAAATTGCAAATCATTTGTATCAACAGGTTCACAAGCCGAATATGGTATCCAAAATATTAAATTAGATGAAAATACGCCAGTAAATCCCCAAACTGGCTATGGAATTGCAAAATATACGGCAGGAAAGTTAAGTAGAATACTTGCAAAAGAATATGGAATTAAACATTGTTGGACTAGAATCGTAAGTACATACGGACCTGGAGAAACTCATACTTTAATAGGTTCATTAATTAAGGCAATTGTGGAAAACAAAGCATTTGATACAACAAATGCTGATCAAATATGGAATTATATATATTCTAAAGATTGTGCAAATGCATTATACAAAATAGCATTAGATGGAAAAGATGGAGAAACATATCTCATTGCCGGAGAAGAAGAAAAACAATTAAAGGAATACATAGAAATAGTTAGAAATACTATTAACCCTGATTATAAAATCAGATTTGGTAAAAGAGAATACAATCCAGACCAGGTAATGTACCTGTCAGCAGATATCTCAAAACTGAAAGAAGACACAAACTTTAAAATAGAATATTCCTTCGAAGAAGGTATAAAAGAAACTGTAGACTGGTTTTTGAATCATAGCTAGAATTTTTAAGAGTTGTTATTATGTCATATAAAATTTCAGTAATTATCCCTACTTATAATATTATTAAGGAAAATTCTAAAAATACTTTTGATAGAACTATAAATTCATTAAAAAAACAAAGCATCGGATTTGAAAACTTAGAAATTATTATCGTAGATGATAATTCAAATCAGGAAAGCAAAGATTTTCTAGAGAAACTCGACAAAGAACATGAAAATATTAAAGTAATCTTTTTATTAGAAAATAATGGTTCACCATCAAAACCACGTAATGTTGGAATAAAAAATTCTACTACTGATTATATAATGTTCTTAGATCAAGATGATACTTTTACTCAAAAATCCTGCGAAGTAATGTATAATACAATTAATAATAAGCATGCAGATATAGTATCCTCAAACTATATTATTAAAATGAATAATAATAAATACGTTGCATTTCATGAAAACCCATTATATAAAGAGTTTAATCCAAATCATTCATTGAATAAATTTCAGAAACAATATGCGCCATGGGCTAGAATTTTTAGAAAATCATTATTAGATAAACTAAAACTTCCTGATAAAATATTATTGGAAGATAGTTATATGAACTTTAATGCCTTTATCAAGTCTCAAAAAGTAATATACTTGAATGATTTTTTTTCTTATCAATACACAGTTAATGAAGAATCAATCACATTAAATTCAAAAAAATCTACAATTATTAAAGGCTTAGACGGTATAAGAGAAATTATTTTGGTTTTAAATAAATATCCGGATAATATTCCATTAGTTATTGATGATTTATTTAGCATGGTTTAACAAACATTATTAATGTTTAATTTTTCAATATCAGAAAATAAAAAAATATTAAAAATGTTCAAAGAATTAGAAGAAGAAATCATTACAGATTCCAGATATATATATATAATGAAAATAAAATCATGTCTAAACCAATTTGGGCTAAATTTTTAAATTATTTCATAAAAAATGATTTATTACTCATTGGATCAATAATTACGAAGTTCATACAAATAATTTTAAATAATCAATTTATTAAGAAGAACATTTTTACAAAAATATTTAAACATGAGCCATATGATGAAAAAATTAACAACACTTATGGATACTAATAGAAATAACTGGAGATAAAGATGATAGAAGATAAATTAGAATTAGTATTA
The DNA here is from genome assembly GCA_017430835.1 of Methanosphaera sp. The sequence continues at coordinate 12,074 of JAFRMD010000114.1, read as the reverse complement.
GTTACTTATAACAGAGCCCCATACCTGGAAAATACTTTAAAACAGTTTTTAAATAGTCCTTTTAAGGATTGTAAATTCACTATTCTTGATAATTGTTCACCAGATGAAACACCAGACGTTTGTGAAAAGTATTCAAAATTATTTCCAAATTTAACCATTATTAGAAATTATTTAAATATTGGTGGAAATGCAAATATAACTCAAGGTTTAAGAACTTCCACCTCTAAGTATACTTGGTTGCTGGCTGATGATGACAGTTATGATTTCAGTATTTGTGATGATGTTATTGATGCTGTAGAAAGTGATAAATTTGATATTATACATGTTTCATCACCACTATTACCCAGCAATAAAAAAGAAGGGCAGGAAAAAGATTTATCAGAAATTGTTGAAGAAATCAATGAGAACAGAGAAATTCATGCATTAGATTTAGTTAACACTATTAAAGGAAAATATTTCATGGATTTAGCATTCATCTCATCATACATCTTTAAAACAGAACTTATAACATCTGATGATATCATTAAAGCATATGATAATGTTCCAAACTTTTTCCCACAATTTGCATTGATTAGTAAAAGTGTTAATGAAAACTTCTTAATCTATAGGGCTAAACAGGATTTAATTATTCAAGGAGAGAATCCTGAAAATGATGCAGAACATACCTATACCTATACTAAGTTTTATCAGGGATGGTTACACTCAGGATTAATGATAGAAGATCAAAAAATTAGGAAAATTTTCTATAAAAATTTGGATAATCATTCTTTACCTACAAATAATTACTTAATAGTATTGCCTGTTGCAATTATGACCGATAAAGCACTAGAAAAAAAAGATATTAAATATAATTTAATTACATTGATGGGTGAACTATATAAGCATACTGGTTGGATTAAAGGATTTTTATTATCTGTCTACTTGATGATTTTTTATCTTGTACCCAAATTTATATATAAGAAAATATATTATAAATTTTATCTCAAAAAATAACGATTAAAATTGTATAACTTAAAATTTTTAAGTAAGGTGAAAAAATGATAGACAAACAATACATAGCATATAAATTAGGATCATATAGTTCTGAATATGAAATTGCTTTAAGAAAAAATATTTTCAAAAAAATGAAAAATAATGAGAATAATTCCAATATTACTAATAGTCAAACATTAAAGAATATATATATAGATTTTTTTAAAGAACTAATCCATAAACAAAAAAATAAAAATAAACTAATTCTTGCAGCCGTTGAATTATCAGTAACAGAAAAATGCAGCTTATCTTGTGAAAAATGTTTTAGCTTAATGCCACTATATAAACAACCTGAAAATAGTACTTTAGATAATCTAATAAATGATTTTAATAAATTTATGTCTATTGTAGATTATGTATTTGAATTTAAGCTAGTTGGTGGTGAAACATTCTTATATCCTGAAATAGATAAATTGATTGAATATATTTTTAATTCTCCATATAGACAAAAATTTAAATATATGAATTTTATTACAAATGGGACATTAAAACTAAATAATGAGCTATTAGAAGTATTGGAAAAATATAATGAGAATATATTAATCACAATTTCTGATTATGGTAGAATTTCTAAGAGAATTATTCAAGATTTAGACAAACATAATATAAATTATATTATTTCAGATAGCCCTTGGATTGATTTTGGTGAATTTACAAAAAATAATTTTAGCAAAGAGGAATTAATTAAGAATTATAGTTATTGTTTTAATAAGAATAGCTGCAATACTATTAAGGATGGTAAATTTCATCTATGTGCTAGAGATGCTCATGGATATAAATTAGGATTAAAACATGATTCATACATTAATTTACATGATGATAAATCAATAGAAGAAAAAAAAGATGAAATAAATAAATTACGTAATGTAAAATATATTCCAACATGTGATTATTGTAAATTGTTCTTAAGAGAAATTACTGAACGTCCTAATATTGATATTGAATAAATTATTTTCCTATTTTAAGAATACATTTATCATTTTTAATAGTCAAAAATAACTTCTATTATACAAATGGACTTATAGAAAATAGATTATTGGTGGAAGATATTATGGTTGAAATGAATTCTGGTTTTAATGGTCTTGTTGGTGATGTTCCGTATGAGACCTTGAAGTTTGATGGTGATGTTAATCTTGTTGTTGAGTACTTGACCAGTCGTAATGCCAAGGAATCTGACGGCGTTCATGGCAGGTTTACTGCTCGTTATCGTAGGGTTACCCTGTTTGCTGGTGATGAGATTTTATCTGATAATGTTGAGAGTAATCCCTATTATGTTGAGGATTTGCTGGATGATTCCCTGAACATTATTCATGAAGGCTTAAGTCTAAATGACATCAAAAAGAGAATTGAATCCGGTGATGGTTATATGATTGTATTATGGAGTCAGGGAAAAAGTCCTCTTCCTATTGAGTTGGGTAACTTTAAGGATGTTGTCCTTGATTATATTGATGAAGCTGAAGATGTTGCTGATTTGGCTATTCATGTTTTAAATAGTTAAGATTGCATTCTCCCCCATTTTTTTAATTGTATTGATTAAATCTCTTTTTTTTATATTGTGCGTGTTGAGATAAATTTTGTTTTTTATTGTAAAATATCTTAATCATTCTTTGTAGTAATCTTAATATAATTTTTAATACATAATATTATTCATTAGATTTATTTAATGGTGATTTATTTATGAATAATGGAGCCTTTATGAGTAAGAATATGGATAAATTGAGAACTGATTATCCGGATTTATATGATTGCTCGGTCATGTTAAACGATACGGTATTTAATGGAAAAGTTTTGTCTAAAAAGGAGTTGAAGCTTATTGCTATTGCTTTATCTGTTGGATTGGATAATGAGGTTGCCATCCGCAAGCAGATGCAGAATGCTATTTGTGACTATGGCATTACTCGTGACGAAATCATGGATGTTCTTCGCATGGTTCTGTTGATGAATGGTAAGCCTGCCTTTACTAAGGCTGTTGGAATTTTGTATTCCTTGACTGATAGCAAGTAGGTGTGATTTTATGGTTAGTGTTGATAGAAGTGTTTGTATAAGTGTAAGTAGCTGTCCATATAATGCTACTTGTATTGATATCTGTCCATTAAATGTAGTCAGAAATGTAAATAATATGATTATCATAGGAAGTCTTTGTGTTGAATGTGGTGACTGTATATCAAGTTGTCCAAAAAATGCAATTTCGCAATAAATTCAAATCTTTATCATGAGGGATTAGTATATGTATCTTAATTCAAGGAGATTTGTTTTATTATTTTTCACACTAATATTTATCTTCTCAATATCCTCAGTAAATGCTCAAAAAATTGATTATAAAACAATTATTAAGGATAATTCATTAGATGAATTATATCATAGCAACTATACTGACAATGTTGAAAGATTAGTGAAGAATAAAAGCAATAATAAATCTTCAAATATAGAATTACATCCTAATTATACACAAGATAATGATGACAAATGGGATAAAAATAGGCCAATATACTTTGCAATGGACCATGCCAATGAAAATGATAAAAAAATAAGGGACAATATTGTAAAAAGATTAAAAGATGAAGGCTTTAATGTCATACAAGCAAATATTGGTCCGAATGAAATGCACAGCACACTATTATATCTATATGAAAACAATGTTGAAAATGCTGTAATATTCCACTTACTTAATGGAGTTGATCCATCCAATATTAGGGAGTTGGCAAGAAACGGTGACGACAATCGTGGACGTATAGTAAGAAGCCGTGGAAATGATGTTGTTCTTGCATGGTTTTATGATTCTGCAGACCCTGTAAATGAAAACGGAAGCTGTTATGATTATGTTAGGGGTAGTGAAACCGGTTCCAGTTTAAAAGAACCCAAAAAGTACATGGATGAAAATGATATTGTTGCCATTTGTACCAGTAGTGATATGGGAAAACATAAAGAAACAGCCGACTATGATGGAACTAAAACCGTTGATGAATTCATAAAACTTTTTAAAAATGAATCTAAAAATACAAATAAAAGTTATTAGCTTCTATTCCAATCAACTTTCTACTTTTTTTATTGAAAACTTAAATGTTTAAAATTTGTCCTTGTAATTTCGCAAGTCAGAAAAAGTATCTTTTGTCTAAATGGGACGGAAAAAATTTAATAGAAAAGATTTTAATTAAAAATCTTGAGATTTGGAAGGTAATTTTGTTAATACATACGGAATAATGATTAATGCCAATATTAATCCTGCTTGGACGATTAATGAGAATAAATCACTGTTTCGAATTAATGAAAACATACCCGCTATCCATAAGATGACCAGAATTACTGGTAGAATATATTTTACAATAAACACCCATTTAGTACCCAATTTAAAGTATTTGCTGTTCTTATTTAACCCATCCAATAACTTATCCAAACCATAAATCCATCCTATGATAATGATTTCCAGCAATCCGTTTAACAGTAAACCGAATTGACATAAAAATCCGTCAAATAATGTTATTATATCGGCACCACAACTTGTAGCATAGAATAATGATATTATAAATCCGGAAATACATACAATTTTAACAACTTTTTTTCTTCCAAGACTAAACTTATTGTCAAGAGATAAATTAACAGGTTCGGCTAGAGATATTATGGATGTTATGCCGGCAAATAATAAGCATAAGAAGAATAAAAATCCTATTATATTACCCATTATGCCCATCACATTGAATACATCTGGGAATACTATGAATGCCAGTCCAGTTCCCTGAGAAACTAATTCATTGATTGCAACACCACTTGTTTGACTCAAGTAACCTAAAATTCCGAATATACCGAATGCTGTAAATACTTCAAATAGACAATTTGTAAATGCTACTGTTAAAGCACTTTTAGGAATGTCAACATCATCAGGTATGTAACTAGCATAAGCTATTACTATTGTCAGTCCCAAGTTTAAAGAGAAGAATATTTGTCCAAAAGCTGCAAGCCATATGTTCTTGTCCAATATTCTGGACCAGTCTGGAGTTATAAAACTTTTTACTCCTATCATTGCACCAGGAAGACTTAATCCATAAAATACTATGAAAATCATGATAACAAACAGTAAAGGTATAAGTATTTTGTTTGTCTTTGCAAGTCCACTATTTATATCCGTGTGTGAAATAAACCATACGCTAAACCATATAATACATAATGCTACGAGAACATATATCGAGACGGATAGTAATCCATTAAATCCCTCCACATAATTTAATATTGTTGTAGTAAAAAAGTTATCCGGATTTAATCCCCATCCCTTAGTTATGCTTGTTGGAATATATATTAAATCCCATGCAACTATACAGGAGTAGTATGTCATGATAAAAAATGGCACTAATTGAATATACCATGCAATAAATTCATATTTCTTATTGATTTTTCGGAATATTTTTGTTATTCCTGCTTTAAATTTAAAGCCTGCCCCATAATCAATAAACAATAAGGGTATTCCCATAAAGATAATGGAAATAATGTAAGGTAATAGGAATGCTCCCCCACCATTGGAATAGGCCACATATGGATATCGCCATATATTTCCCAATCCAACAGCCGAGCCTATCATTGCAATTACGAAACTAAATGAACTGTTCCATTTAACACTATCAGCCATTAATTATAAACCTCCAAAAATTATTATTATGATAGTATTACTATGTTTTTCATAATTAAAACAATCTTCCTAAAATTAGATTTGAAAGGTTTAATGAAATAATTTTTTAGAAGAAGTATTATATATATCAAATAATAAAACATTACTTATTACCTAATAAGGTGATACATTTGATGAATAAGAAAAATTTTAAAGTTATTTTCTTATTGACAATTATCGTTTTATTAGTGCTTAGTATTCAAGCAATATCAAGTGCTAATGTAACGGACACACACAAAATCATTGAAAAGAAAGTTGTCAAAAATGATGTGACAACTAAAAATATTGCAAAAAAGGACGTGTCGACTAAAAATGTTGTTGATAAGAAGCAAGTAACAAAAAAAGATTCTGATATTGCATCAAATAAGAATAGTGAAGACAATAATGTAAACTTAGAAGTAAAAAAGATTCCAGATGAAATAGAAAATGCTAGAAATATTCATGTTAAGGGAATTGTTCAGGACGATGAAGCAGAAGAATATTCTGACGTTTACCTAACCTTTAATGAAGAAGAATTTTCAACAATACCTGACGGTGATGGAAGTTTCGACTTTTATTATCGTGTAACAGAAATTGGTAAATATGACTTATCAGTATTCTATGAATCAGAAAACGGGGAAGATGAATATGTTCAAAGTTTTAATGTTAAATCATTGAACAATACAAAAATCACCCCAATCCTTAAAGTTGATGAAATCAGTAATGTTACATTTCCAGAAAATATTGAGATTACAGGTAGAGTAACTGATTCTAATGGTGAAGGATTAGTGAATGTTAATATAGAATTATACACCGATGATGATGAGGAATTTGCTACCGAAACTGAATCTGATGGAGAATTCACTTTCTACATCGAAAAATATCCTGGAAATTATACTGGTGCTTTAGAAGTAAATGATGATGATTACAAATATGTCTCAGAAAACGTGTCATTTTCTGTAAGCAAGATTCCTATTGAACGCGACGATTTAAAATTAACTTTAGATCCTATTGATGACATCACATATTACGACGATGCTGTAATTACTGGTACAGTATTGGACAATGATGAAAATCCTGTTGAAAACATACTGGTAAAATTCGTCATTGACGACGAAGAATATTATGCCAGCAGCGATGAAGACGGAGTATTATATCTTGAATTATACTTTGACGAAGCAGGAGTATATGAAGTAATTGCAAATATAGATGACGAAAAGTATGAAAACGATACTGTTTCTGAAACTTTCACTGTAACTGATAATCATTATTCTATAGAATTTGATGATTTTCCGGAAATATTAGAAAATGTTTCACATATCAATATTTCAGGACATGTTGTAGATGATGATGGCAATTACATACCAGATGTCTTGGTAGAGATTGAAGTAGATGATGAATACGATGACATTTATACGGATGAAAACGGATACTTTGAATATTCATATAGAGTTTATTCAGAAGATGATTATGAGTTTACTGTCTCTATTGAAAACCATGAATCACGTTCCTTTACGATAACAGTATTGTCAGTAAAAGAATACAAGTATGCTTATATTGAAACAGAAGATGAAACTATTACTGTTGGACAGAATGTTGCCATTTCAGGTTACTTATATGATGAAGATGATAATCCATTAGCCAATAAAACTATTTCATTAATTAGTGACTTATGGAGCTTTGACACTACCACTGATGAAGAGGGTTATTTCTTCTTTGAAGTGGACAGCAGTGATATCAGTGAATTATATTTATCTTTAATTGATGATGAGTATGAAGCAGATGATGTGGACATTGATTTAGGTTATGTATTGGGCGAATATGAAGAACCAGAATTTGACTTGGAGGATGCTACTCCTATAATGGTTGGTAAATCTTATGCTCTTGCCTCAAATAAGATGAGTTTCCTATCATCAGCATCAGTAAAAGAAGATTTAATCATAACCAATGAAACAACAGAAACTCTTAGAAAAATAGCTACTACTAATAAATATAAATATACATTACCTGTTAAAAAAATTATTCAAACAGGCAATCAAGTAAACTATTCGAATATTGATGTAAATAAAACAGAAGAAAACAATACAAGTATTGAAAATATTAATCAAACTAGTGATAATGAAAGTTTCTTAGACTGGTTTAGTAAATTATTAAATCAATTATATAGTTACTTTGTAGAACAGTATGAAAATATTTTCTCAAAATAATATAAAAAATTATTATTTCAAATCCCATTTCTTTTTTTCAATTATATTTTTTATTTAAAAATAGTTATGTTATATTACAATCTTAAAAAAGATTAATCTTATAAAGTGTATTCAACACTATGACTAAGACATTTTATAAGATTTCCGCGTTCATCATGAACAGACTCGTTTTTTACCAGATTAAAATAATTAGTTAATGTAGAATCCAATGTTTTTTTAACTTCGTATGATAAAACTTTACCCGATTTATTATCTTCAACAACAACATCATAAATATCATCTGGTGCAAAATAGCAGATACTATAACTGTAATCACCACTTTCAATTATGCTATGTTCAAATAAAACTACTCCAAAAGAATACAGCATTTCTATCTCATCATTAGTTTCAGAATCCCTTTCAATACGGGTATTTTCCGTTTCCTTAACTCCTTCATACAACATACAAACCACTATTTATATATTGGTTTTGAAGATATTAATTTTATAACATAATTCCCCATTTTGATACTATTTCTATTTTTATTCAAAAATTTTATATTTTTTACAATAATAATACAAATTATGAGAAAAAATTAATCATTGTTTAGATGAAAGAGATTTAAAATATAAATACTATGTTAAACATAACAATATTCATAATTTTTAAAAGTTGATTAAATGAAAAAGAAAAAATTAGTCATGAAAAAGAAATTTATAAGAAAAATGACAATGAAAAAATTCCACAAACACGTTGTTGAATTTAATACTGCCATATAACCCCTTATTTTTAATATTTTTAATTAAATAAAGAAAAATTAGTTAATTTTATATATAACTAATTATAGAAATTATAATGTACTAAATATGCCGTCGTGGCTCAGTAGGTAGAGCGTTCGGCTGTTAACCGATTGGTCGCAGGTTCAAGTCCTGCCGACGGCGCTATCACTTTTTTTAATAAAAAAACTTATTTTAAAATAAATAATTATTAAATACCATACAATTATTTGTCAAACTTATGCACATAATCTTCAAGCTCATCAATATTGCCCTCACCGTTAATAAAATAATCAAAAATGAAGTAAACCATTTCCTTAATAATTTCAATAACTTCCTCAACAGTAAAATGTTTATCCGCATAATCAAATATAAGCTCCTGATTTAAGGGCTCAATTTCATCCAATTCAAACTGTATATCAATTTTCTTCTGAAGTTCGCTATCAATAACAGACTTAAGAATTAAAGTAACATCATCAGATATTTCATTAATGAAAATAAACAAATTCTTATACTTCTCCACATCAATGTTAAGATCAATTAAAAGTTGAATAAAAGCAATATAATTATGATATTTCACTGGGGTGAATCTGCCTTCAACAATATAAGACAAATATTCATTAGCAGCCCTATTTTCAATAGAATTATTCAACATAAACATTACAAAAGACCCTATAATACTACTCTTTTCAACATCAAAAATATCTAACAACCATATCTCAAAAATTTCAGCATATATATGATGAGTTAATTCATGAATTAAAGTAACAATTTGTTGAGAATCAGGAAGCTTGTTATTAATATAAACTCTATTATAAATATAATAACCAGCTAAAATTTCCTTTTCAGAATAATAAATATCAACATGTTTCCGAGTAATCCTTTTAACATTTTCTAAAGGTGAAAGATTATAATCCAAAGATAAATTACTAGAACCATGTTCATTTATCTGTTTTAAAATTTCTTTGTAATAATCAGTAGTGAAATCATAGTTCAAAACAAGATTCATATTTTCTTCAGTAATCAATTCATACATATTAGAAATCTTCTTAACCATAATCTTCACCCAAAAAATAACAACAATTATTAATACACTAATATATATTATTATTCTCAAACCACATATAGTTTAGTCTAAGAATTATAATTGAAGAATTATTTTTACTCATAATAAATAAATCGATATATAAACCATAAATAGTTTAATAAATAATTGAAAAATATTTATTAAATATTCTAATAAGTCCTATTTTATTCATATTATAGTTACTAACCAAACTTTTATTATGTATTAATTATATAATATTATTTATGCCTAAGAAGAGTAAAATTAATGTTTTAAAAAACATGTCAAAAGAAGAATTAAAAAAAACTATTAGTAAATATGTTGGACTCATAGGACATATCAGCGATTAATTGCTATGCAACTTATTATTGATAGAAATACGCATAAAGAAGTAGCAGAAACCCTAGGAGTGACTTATCCTACCATTAACATATGGGCTAAAAAATGTGAAAAAGAAGGTATTGATGGATTAACACCTCATTTTGGTGGAGGACGTCCCTCTTATTTAACAGATGAACAAAAACAAGAATTAGATGCTTTCATACAAAAACAAGATTATTTGGATTATAAAGATTTACATCAAATAATTTTAAGAAAATTTAATGTGAATTACAGTATGAAACAAATAGAAGTATTACGAAAAGAATTAGGTTATAATTATCCACGTAGATATCCCATATTCAAACAATCTTCTCTAGAGGCAGATGAAGAAATTAAAAAAAAAATCAAAGAATCAAAAATAAAAAGTAACGATATAATCTCATCTTTTGATGGTGCAACAAATGTTAATGGACCATATGTAATAAAAAGCTTATGTAAAAAAGGAACAAAACCAAAAACAACAGTAAATGCTGAAAGAATAAAAGTAAACACACTAGGAACCATAACAATAAATGGTAGATCAACAATTGCAATCACCAAATCATCAACAGCTCCAGAAGTTGCAATAGCAATCATGAAACATCAATTAGACAATACAGAATCAGCAATATCATATGGCATTCTTTCAAATATAATAAACAAATCTGAGCTAACTTCTGAAGAAATAGATAATTTATATGATTTAAACAATACTGATCCCGAAAAATTTATAAATGATATAAAAAATAGTTTAGAGCTAAACAAAGATTTAAAAACATCAGATATAGCACGTATTTTAGGTAAACATTGTAAAACAAATTCTCAAAGCAATACTAGTAAAAAAAGAAAAATATACAGCGAATACATACTAAAAATATTGGAAAAATACAATATTAAAGAGTATATAAGTCAAGAAAGAACTATCCATCTTTTCTTAGATAAATATAGAGTAACAGATCAAATCTAGTTAAATCAGTAGCTAAATTATTGAATATCAATTTAATTTACCTTCCACCATATTCTCCACACTTAAACCCAATTGAACAAGTATGGAGATTAATCAAACGTGAACTAAAACATCATTATATTTATTCTGAAGATTATATGAAGCATATTACTATAAAAGAGTTCATAAACAGGTTTTAAATTTCTCCATTATAGAAGAAGGGTATGAAAAATACATAATAAAAGTTTGGTAATTAACTATAAATTAATAAAAAACTCATTTATTTTAGATAATAATGAAAAAATAATGTATAATAGAAATAAACATTTAATAAATACTTCAAATAAAGATACTATTATAGAGAATCTTAGGGAGAAATTATGTATAAAAAAATATTGTTACCTACTGATGGATCAAAAAATTCTGAATCGGCAATAATCCATGCATTAACTATTGCATCGGATGAACATGCAGAAATTATTATTTTAAATGTTGTGGACAGTAAACATTTAAGCAGTTTACCAGATGAAGCTTTAGATAAAGATGCCAATGCAATCTTCGAAAAACATAGCGAAAAAGCTATTTCAAGAGTTAAAGAAATTATTAAAGAAAACGAAGATAAATTTAATGTGAAAGTATCAACATTATCTCTCGAAGGAAATCCTTCTGAAGTCATACTTAAAGTATGTGAAAAAGACGATATAGACATGGTCGTAATGGCTAATAGTGGTAAACACATGGTTGATAGATTTTTATTAGGAAGTGTAACCGAAAAAACAATCCGTCAATCCCCAGTTCCTGTTTTAATTATTCCTGCAAATAAAAACAGAAAATAAGTATAACCTTTTATTAAAACTCTTTTTTTACTTTTTTATATTATACTAATTTTGAACTAGTATCTTTATTTTATATATAAAATTAGGGTTCTAGAAATATCTACTTTCAGAAAGCTTTTGGAAGTCTTCTTTTGTATCAACACAGAGTCGTATGATTATCCCTGATAATAGTACAATCAATGAAGTGGCTTTATACATAGAATCATATGTATATCTGTGCATATGTTTAAATCCCA
>JAFRMD010000020.1 GCA_017430835.1 Methanosphaera sp. | reverse complement strand
TTTGTCTTTAAAGGGCATTGAATCTATGAAATCATATATGAATTCGTAGTCTTCTGTTTGTATTTGTTTTTCACATATAATTGAGTCTACTACTCCCTCTAATATTTGTAGTCTTAGTGTTTCTGCTGTGAATTCGGGTGATCTTAGTATTGGTTTTAGTGTCATTACAAGATTTTGTATTTGTTTTGCTGTAATATCATTGTTTTCTGTAATATATTTTATTTTAAGTATCAGAACTTTTAGTAATGGATGTCTATTTTTATGTTTATTTTTTTCGTACCAGTTTATTATCATGTTTTGGTAATTTTTTGTTATTGTATCCTTGTATAGGTATTTTTGTAGCAGTCCGTATAGGTAGTTGATTTCATAATCGTATTTTCGGTTGTAGTCTCTTTTCTGTTTTGGTCTGTATGAAAAGTAGTCTAGAAATTCTGTTCTGTCTTTTTCATATTTTTTTAGATAACAGAATAGTTCGTTTGTCATTCTTGCATCGTCCATTGCATTGTGTGCATTGTATGTTTTTTTCAGTACTCTGTGAACGATGTTACTTAGGCTGTTATCATACAGGTGAAGGTGTCTTTTTGATGATTTTAGTGTGCAGTAGTATTCAAATGCTGGTATTCCCATATTGTAGTTTATAAGTGATTTTGATATTACGCTTAAATCAAATGTTATGTTTTGTCCAACTATTATGTTGTTACTTGTCATGTCTTTAATTTCTTTCCAGTATTCTTTGAATGTTGGACTGTTTTTAACATCTTCTGGTTTTATTCCAGTGAATTGTATGTTGAAATCATCAAATGGTGCTTCTGGATTAATTAGTGAGTATATTTCATCTGTTTTTTCTCCATTTTCTATTTTTACTATTCCTATTGATGATAAGGAGTTGTTGTATCTGTTTGGTGTTTCCAGGTCGAGTACTATGTAATCTGTTAACATTATTTATTCACCTTCTAGATTATTGTTTGTTTTTTGTTGTTGAATAATTTTTTTCTTTAATTATTATTTATTGATTATTAAGCATTTTTTAGTCTTTTAGTATTAACCTTTATATAGTTAAAGTATTATATTATAATATATACCCATAGGGGTATAGGTAGTTATTATTTAACTCCATTATAAAAAAAGACAACATTAAATTAAATCACGTAATAATAAGATTAGAAATATATTAACATTTTCAACTAATAATAAATCATATATGTTATTAGTTGATGAATATTAAAGTTTTTTTTAATTATATCATATATTAAATCAATCACCTACAAATATAATTAAAAAATACAGATACCTTTATATACTATAGGGGGTATAGTATATAGTATACCCAGTAGGGTATAATATAATAAGCATCATAAAATTCGCCTCTATAATTTAGAAAAAAATCAAAGGAGAAATAAACATGAAAACCGTAGACGACTTAAAACCAGGAGAAAAAGCAATAGTCAAAAAACATAAAATAAAAGGAGTATTAGGAAAACACCTAAGAGAAATGGGCTTAATCAACGGAACTCCAATAGAACTACAAAGAAGAGCACCACTAGGATACCCAGTAGAAATCAGAATACAAGGATTCTCATTAGCACTAAGAAAAGAAGAAGCTCAAGCAATTATCATTAAATAAACATCCATTCTCTTATAAAACTCTTTTTAAAACAATTTTTAAAAATAAATATATTTATAAACTCCCAAAATAAACCATAAAAAAACTAATTTTACAGTCAATACCAACAAATTTTCCTTACAAAAAAATTATACAAAAAACAATAACTATAGATACAATAAATCAAAAAATTAAAGTAAGGAAAAAAGGTTGAATAATAATGACTAAAGATGATAGAAGTCCATTAAATCCATTTACAGGAAAAAAACATTACGATAAAGTAAATGATGACAAATTTTTAGAAGAATGCTACCAATATTACTACCAAGAAGTAAACCAATATGAACTACTAGACCATACAAAAATAGGCCAGGAAGTAATTAACATAACAGGAAATCTAATAAAAGCCGTTGAAGATTACTTAACAAAAATAGGAAGAATCGACTACACAGCAGGATACTATGACTGGGAAGTACACTTGGTAAACAGTGATATAGCAAATGCATGCTGTTTTCCAGGAGGAAAAATAATAGTATACAAAGGAATACTATCAGCAATGGAAAATGATAATGATTTAGCATTTGTACTGGGACACGAAATATCACATGCCCTACTTGATCATTCAAGAACAAGTGCCAGCATAGAACAAAGCAAAAATACAGTAACATCCGCATCATGGTTTGGAACCTTTGCACTAGACCTAATGGGACTTGGAGAAGTAGGAAATGCAGCACGTATGGCAATAAATGCAGCTGATATGGGATCACATTTCTTTTTGACACAACCATGGGGACGAGACCATGAACTTGAAGCAGATAAACTAGGACTAATAATTTCATACTTAGCAGGATACGATGTTACACAAATACCAGAATTCTGGGAAAAATTCTCCTCACAAAATGCAAATGAACTAGACTTCTTCTCAACACATCCATCAGATTCTAAAAGAATAGCAGTAATGAGAGAATCACTATATGAAGTATACAACCAGCAAGATTTCTATTCAAAACCACTACTTCCAGAAACGCCAAAAGCCAAAAAAGAATACAAAACAAAAAATATATCAATGCCACAAATGAACACTCAACAAGCGCCAACAGCATCCTCATTCTCAACACCACAATCAAATACTACAAACATTAACTGTCCAAATTGTGGAAACCAGATAAACAGTAATGACCATTTCTGTACAAACTGTGGATTTAACATAACAAAAAAATTCTGTACCAACTGTGGAAAACAAATTAAAAGTGAAGATAAATTCTGTACGAACTGTGGACAAAAAATTTAATTTAATCTTCTTTGTTAACCCCTTTTTTTCATATTATTAATCTTTATCACCATATCCTTCACCGTAATAGGTTAAAATAATATTATTTAATCTAAACTGCTTAAAAAGATATTTTAAACTACATTTTCTTTACGTATTTTGAATGAATATTACTTGTCAGACGCTAGGATTACTTATATATTTACTAAAATCTAAAATTTATTAAAGAATTTAGTAAAAAAATTTTAAATAATATTCATTGAGGAAATATAATGATTTGGAATAAGAGTGATGATTATACAATTATTAGTAATATAGATTTAAATACTGTTAAAAACTTTTGTATTAAAGATAATTTAATCCTTGAAGAAGACAATATAGTAAATCATTGGATTTTGTTTTCATATTATGAAGCAAGACAAAATTCTATTAATATCCCTCTTTCACGTTCATTTTCAAATAATATAACAAGGTGTATGACTGGTAAGAAAGGAATTTTTAATGATGATTATGTTAAAGAATCCGAGATATGTACAGTCCTAAAAGAGATTAGGAAAAAACTATTATCATTTGATAATCAATTAGAACAAAAGATTGACTTTTATCATCGTTTACTATTGTATTATAGAAAAAAGGGTATTCTCCATGAAAAGAAAGTTTTCAAGCATGACTGTTACATTAGTAAAGAACACTATGAAAGAATAATGGAATTAAATAGATTATACTCTCGAATAGTCATGGGCAAACAATACAATTGTTACTAGAAAACTATAAGGATAATGATATTGAAATTAAAACTAATAATGAACATAGAAGAAAAAGATTAACATTTTACCTGACGTACTCATCAGAAAAATTATTTACAAAAATAAATGTAGAAAAGGATTATGAAAAAGTTATCAAATTAATTAATTATAATTATTTATAAAAATCATATTAATTAATAAAAAAGAAGAAAAAACAAAGATATAAATAAAAATGTTTCAATTGGATGACTATAAATAATAAATAATTAAGCATTACGTTAAAGATGATAAAAATGGATATTAAAGAAAATCTTATTAACACATTAAAAGGAAAAGAACATGAAAAAACACCAGTTACAGCATTTCCTTCAGTGTTAACTACAGAACTACTTTTTAAGGCTAAAACAACATTTGATGAAGCAAACCATAATCCTCAAAAAATGGCTGAAGTAGCAGGTTCACTATACGATTATACGGGTATGGAGGGAATAACAATACCGCTTGATTTGTGGTTTGAAGCAGAACCCTTTGGTCACTTTATGAAAAGACAGGAAGAAACACTTACACCTATTATTGAGGAAGCACCATTTAATTCACCAGAAGACATAGAATTTCCATCTGATTTCATATGTCAAGGACAATTTCCTGTTATAGAAAAGGCAGTAGAAATACTTCATGAAAAATATGATGACCGAAATGTACCTCTCATTGGAGAAGTAACAGGTGCTTTCACATTACTCACAGATTTGGTTGATTTGGGAAAAATAATTAAGATGTTGAATTCGGATTATTTTGAAATAGATGATGCCTTAGAAGAAATTAACACAAAACTAGTAGAAGAAATAAAGTTTTATCAAGATATAGGTGTTGATTGTATAGTAGTAAATGATCCAAGTTCAACATCCAATATAGTAAAACCCAACTTATTTGAAGATTTAGTTCAGCCATACCTTATTGAACTATCCGATACACTTAAAGTACCGGGAGTACTGCATATCTGTGGTGATACAAATTCAAACTTAGAAAACATGCTTTCCTGTGGATATGAAGGATTAAGCATATCTCAAGAGGTAGATATTAGTTATTTAAGAGAACTAAAGGAAAACATTGGTAATGACACGGTTATTTGTGGAAATATAGCTATCGGTGAAACATTACTAATGAAAACTCCTGATGAAATCAAGGAAGAATCTAAAAAATGTCTTGATAAAAAAGTAGATATACTGGGACCAAGCTGTAATATTGCCTATGAAACACCACTAAATAATATTAAAGCAATGATTGAAGCTAGAAATGAATATTTCAAATAAGGACTTTATTTTTGATTTTATAATCTTTTAAAAATCATAATCAATACATTAAGAGGATGGAATAAAAATGAGATACAAAACGTTTATTTTAAGATTAGAGGATCGATCTGGTCATTTATTGGAAGTTTCAAAAATTATCTCTTCACATAATGCAAATATTACACGACTCAGTTACAATAAAGTTGTAGATCAACACACAGTTTTTGTTGAAGTATATGCTGATGAAGATAATATCAAGAATTTATCCAGGGAATTGGAAGAAAAAAATTACCTGTTGAAGGATAGCAGTGAAGAAGTGGATGTTTTAATTACATTACAAATTATTGACATTCCCGGAACAGTCACAAACATTCTGAAAGTCTTTGAAAAATATGATGTAAATATTTCCTATGTTAATACTCAGGAAAATCATACATCTTACCAGTACTGTAAAATAGGACTTTATGCAGCCAATTCCAAACTTATTCAGGAAGTACTTGATGAAATCAGTACCTTCTGTGAAATAACTTCTATAAACTATGATACTCAGGATAAAATAATTGACAATACAGTATTTTATCACAATTTTGCCCAGGAAATGAAAAATAAGTTGTCATTAACACAAAAAGAAACAAATGATTTCCTAAATAATTCTAATAAGATTCTGCAAATACTTGAAGATAAACATGAAAATTATTTTAAAACCTTTAATTATATCAGAAAATTTGCTAATTATACGGTTGATTACAAAAATGATAACTTTAATCCAAGAATTAGTCATAAAACTATCTCAGACAATACAACTGTTTACTTGATTGAACCTCCATGTGGTGGTAACACTTATATACTTGAATCAAGTGGGGAGTTACTCTTTATTGATTCAGGCTTTGCATGTTATAAGGATGAAATGAAAAAAGTTTTCCATGAACTTTTTCCCGATTTTGATAATATGAAAAAACAACTCATACTTACACATGCTGATATGGATCATGCAGGTATCAGTGACATATTTGAAGACATTTATGTCAGTGAGAATACTTTCATTAATTTCAAAAGGGAACATGAAGGCAAGAAGGATTTTCGTGAAGAAAACCCATTACATGAACCTTATATTAAATTGGATAGAATTATTTCAAAGTATGAACCACCATTATTAACTAAGTTAAGAATTATTGGAACTAAATCAAACGATGAAGAATTTGACAGAATTGGTGATTTTGTTTTCAATGATTTGTCATTTGAAATATATGAATCTAATGGTGGACACCTTAAAGGAGAAATTATTTTAGTTGAAAAGGAAATGAAAATAATTTTTACGGGAGACATTTTTGTTAATGTTAAAGGATTTACTCCAGAACAATATGATTTTAATCTTTTAGCCCCTTACCTTATGGGTTCTGTAAATACTGATTCAAGTAAAGCTTCTAGTTGTAGAAAAATCATTTTGAATAAGTGTAATGATTATTTACTTTGTCCTGGACATGGCCAATGGTTGCAAAATAATTAAATAGGATTAATGAAAAATTATGAAGTCTAAAAATATTGGTATCGTTTATATATTTGGTAGCGTTTATTACATCTTTGCTGAAGTAATCTGTGCATTATTCTTTAAAGATTCATTATTGAATACTTACCTATTCCATACAATTTCGGAATTGGGAATTCCATCCAATAATTCACCATTTTTTCAACTGATGAATTCGGCATTTATTTTAATAGGTTTAACACTTATCTTAGGTAATTTCTCCAAATTCAAAGAATACATAATAAAAAACAATGTATTGTATTATCTGTTAACTGTCGTTACCTCTTTGGGTGTTATAATTGTTGGTCTTATTCACGGTGGAAATCCTATAACCTCTGGGTATCATACTTTGGGGGCTGTAATGGCTATTCTTGGAGGAAATATATTACTGATAATTATCTCCAAATCTATGAAAAAGAATGTTAAATATCAAAACTTTACATTATTGTTGGGGATTATAGGTTTTATTGCATTTTGGATATTGTTCTTTAATATGACAAACATTTACATGCCTGTATTTGAACGTTTATCCGTATATACATTGATATTATGGAATTTTATTACAGGAGTATTATTATTTAAGCAAAAATTGTAATAAAAAAATGATTATGAAAAAATTATTGTTAATATTGTTATAGAATTAAGTGTTTATTGGATAGGAATATGTTTATTGTAATGTTTATCTCTTCATTATTATCTTTATTATTTTTATCGTCATAGAAGATCATCACATTTTTCATCTTTTTAATGTATATTTCCTTAAGTTTGTCAGGGTTTGTTTTGATGTATGTTTCATGTACACTATTTTTACTTCGTCCCTGTAATGCATCCACGTATTCTGCACTTAACTGAATGTTACTTGCATGAAATTTACGTAGGGTATGAGTTCTGAAGAACCTATATTTTCCTTTAACACCCCACCTCATATTATCATTAATCTTCTGAAATGCACTAATAACATAGGATGACTTAAAAGGAAATAGTTTATCATTCAATTTCAAATTCCTTCTAGATTTTAAGTATAAAACAATATATTTGCTGGCCTCTGATGAACAGAATGTATAATAATATTTGTCTGTCTTTATCCGTTTTAAATAGATTGTAGGAATTATTTCATCTTTTTGTGACAATTCATATAATATGTTGCTTAAATTATTTGACTTATGGTATTCCTTTGTTGCTTCAATAAAATCTTTTACAGTTAATGATAAAGTTTCAGCTTTGGCTGTTCCACTACTGGACATAAATAGTATCAGTGCTTTAATTGGTAATTGAGAATAATCTACTGCTTGTCTAATATGTTCTTTTGTGGGTAAATCCAGGTAATTTGTTACATAATCTTTTTCATATTTAATTTCCGGCAGATATGGTATTTCTATTTCAAAATGCTTGTAAAATGTTTTGATTTTTGAAAAATAGGTTCTTATAGTATTTGATGATAATTTACTTTCCAATAGATTATTTCTAAAGCTTATTAATCTATCTTTTAATCGTCTTTGTTTAAGTGGAATTCTTTTTTCTTCATCAATATTTGCTTCCTCTATTAATTCTTCTAAACTACAGTTATGAAATCGTATGTATCTTTTAATGGGAATAGAATAAGATTCAATTGTGCTGTCCTTAATATTGCGTTCTTTACAAAACTTTTTAAATAATTTATTGTTATACATAAAAATACCTATAAACATTTTTAAAGTAATTATTTTAGTTTAATATTATCTTTCATACTTTTTAATTGTATTAAAAGTATAATATGGATTGCCTATAAATAATGTATAAGTGATTTACTATGATATTTGAAACAAGACTCAACAATGAAATGCAAAGTATCATTCCATCTCATTTAGTTAAAAAATATGATTTGGAAGAAGGCGATATTATACGATGGAATGAAAAGGAAAATGGTGAATTAATTATTTCCTTCAAGAAGAGTCAATTATTTTCAAAAGACTAATATAAGAAAATGAGAATTTCTTTAACAAGAAATGATTTATTCTTTATGGAGGTTAAAGGGTGTAAATAGTACTTATTTGGTACTACTTACTTTATTGTTTGAATTACTGGACTTAGTATTTGAGTTGCTTGATTTTTTACTGGTTTTTGATGGTTTTTTTGTATTTGTGCTTTGACTGGTTGGTTTTTTATTTTGTTTGTTTGCTGCAACTTTTTGTTTGGATTTTTCTGTGTGTTTTGATGTTACTTCACCCGAATCTATAATGTGATCTTTACTATTTGCACCAGATTTGTCTATTTTTGCATTTGAATCTTCTATGTGTCCTTGACTATCTTTTAGGTTAATAGTGTGTGGTACATCATCTAATGTTTCATAGTCAACTACTAATACACCATTTTCATCCCAATGGGTATGATGGTGTATGATGTCTATTCCTTCATGTTCTAGTGCTGCTAGGAAGTCTTGATAACTCATATGACCTAATATATATTCCTCGTATAAGTAAATATAAAGATGATATTTGTATCCTTTTCCATTGTCAGCATAATTGTAACTTGGATAGTAATTTCCTGGCCTGTAACTTCTATAATAATTGTTATTATATCTTCTATAGTTGTTGTTGTATCTTCTATAGTTGTTATAATATCTGTTGTATTCGTAGTTTGGTGAATTTGCTGAATTTACTGATTTTGTTCCTATTGAATTACTGTTTTGATTATTGTTGTTATTTATTGTTGCTTTGTTGTTAGGATTTGTTTCCGGATAATTATTGTTTGTTTGATTGTTATCTGCAAAGTCTCCAGTTACATTATCATCACCGTACAATTCAAAGTATTTGGACATGTTTATAAGTTCCCATCCCCATTTGAAGTGTATAAGTTCTGTTTCATTTTCAAAGGTAATGTTTTCCTTATGTTCTGTCTTGTTCTTTTTATGTACTGTGATGTTCTTGTCTTCTTCTAATGTTTTGTTTACTGGGTTGATGTATATATTGGTTATAACTAATCCTTTATTCATGTTACCTGAATAATGAGCAATAAAGTTTTCTGGAACAATAACTTCTGATACTTCATATTTTATTACTTTACCCTTTTTATCATATTTAGGCAGTAATGTAAATGTATGTATCCAATTATTTTCATGAGATAATGTTGTACTTGCTACGTGTTGTCCGTTTGCAAGTAAACTAACTGAAATCGAATCATTAACACTTATGATGTTATTTTTCCATTTCTTTGTAACTGTTACATTAACTGTTTGAACCTTAGGTTCTACATGTTTATATTCATTGGTAATTACAAATCCATCATGCATATTACCTGTATATTTTACATGATAATACTCTTCAATAATTACTTCATCAATGGTATATTGAATTAATTCACCATTTTCATCATATTTATCAAGGTTTTTGAAAGTGTATTTCCAATTGTTTTTGCTGGATAATCTTGCTGTTTCTATATGGTGTTCACCAATCATTAGATCAACTGTTATACTACTTGGTTTTTTATGACCATGTGTAATCCATATTTTTCTTACTTTAATGTTAACAGTTTCTTTTGCTGGTTCTTTTTTCACTGTTTCATTTTTTGGTTCTTTTTTGATTGTTGTCTCATTTTTCGGTTCATTGCTTTTATAGGAATTTGTTATTACAAATCCATTAAACATATCACCGGAATAATCTGCATGGTAACCTTCTGGAATTATTATTTCATCAACTATATACTCTAGAACATTGTAGTTTGAATCATGTTGTTGTAAGTTTATAAATGTGTGTTTCCAATCATTTTCTTTGGATAATATCACTGATTCTATTACTTCATGGTTACATAGTAAATTTACAGTAATGTTTTGTGGAATCTTTTCATGATTGTTGACCCATTTTTTGGTTACTGTAATATTAATGTATTTTGCAGTTTTTAGGTTAGTAATATCGTAGCCATCATATAATGGATTATCATAACCAGGAACACGTTTTTCTATTACATTATAGATATATTCTTCACCTTTGTGGTTGTATTTTGGTAAATTAGTATATTTATAAGTATTTCCATGCCATGTTGGAGTTTCATCAACTCTTGTTGTTTTATTTACAACAGTTCTTTTTAGAGTTAAACGTACTTCTTCTGCATTGTTATGATGTTTATTTCCATCAATCCATGTTTTTGTTCCAGTAATGTTAATTTCTGATATGAGTGTGTTTAATATTGTGTAATGATTACCTTCATGAGTATATGAAACTGTATAATGTTCAGGTACTTTTTCTATGAATTTGTACTTTATTTCATTACCATCATCATTAAACCTTTCAAGATTACTGATTGTTAGTTTCCAATCATTTTCATCTTTCAAATGATAAGTGTGAATTTCATCATCATCTGCATAAAGTGTTACCTTAATTTCAGATGGTCTTAATGATGGATGATTATGATAATCTGACCATTTCTTCTTAACTGTTACCTCTGTTTTGTTACTTACTTCATGAGTGTTTAGTATTGTAACGTTTGCATGGTTTTTTGTGAATGTGAAATAGTTTTTAACGTTTTCAGTTGTGTAATTTGCTATTGGATCTTCTACTAGATAATATGAATAATCATATGTATATGTTCTAGAATATAATCCACCATATGGGACTTTCTTAACATTGTTGATGTCTGGAGCAGCTAAGTGATAATGACCTTTCCAATTATCAGACTTGTTTAACTGAATCTTATCTACCCGATAATCATTTTCGTATACTACATCACCATCATAGGTTATCTTTACTTTACGGTATAAGGAAAGATTAATGTTTTCTGGTCGTAATTTGTCAACATCATCATGATCATCCCAGTGCTTAATGACTTTAAGATCAAAGTCTTTAAGTTCATAATAGTTTACAGTAATTAATGTTTGACCACTAGTAGTTGGAGTAAGTAAATTAAATTCATAAACATACTTGGTACCATCTACTGTTTCAATGTACTGATGACCTATTGGCTCATACGTATCTGCATCAGCAATAGCTTTATCATATGCTTTACGTAATTCTGTTTGATTATATGAAGCGGATGAGTTATATCTAAGATAAGTTGTACTTCCAGAGGTGTAACTCACTTCCCATAATCCCTGTGATTTGGGGAAAGGAGTTGGTGATCCTATTTCTTTATCTGTGAAAGCCCATATTACACTTTGTAATTTTCCTGAATCATCTTTAAAGTATCCTTTGTTAAAGTTTTGTATAAGGAATACTTTAATATACTGTTGTACATCTTCACCGGATAAGTGGTTTAGTATTTCATATTCTTTTTCACTAGTAAATTTTGTTCCATCATATAAAGTAACTGATAAGTTTACACAAAATCCAACTCCACCATCACTCATTAGGTGTGGTAAACCTTGTAATGTATTATAAAAGTCCATGACAGACTCTTCTTCCCTAGTAATAATGTCTCCATCTTGGGGTTCATCACTTTTTGTTTCCTTTTGTGTATTCTTTTTTAACAGGTTGTTTAATGATTTGGAACTATTTGATTCTTGTGTAGTCTTGTTGTCAATTTTTATTATTTTTTCTTTGCTTTTTGTTGAATCCTTGTTGTTTTTAGTATTTGCTGTTTTTAAATCTTTTTGACTAGTTTTTGTTGTATTCTTATTGATATTTGCTTTTGTGTTTGTTTTAATATTTTTGTTGATTGATTTTTCTTTATTTATAGTTTTAATATTTTTATCAGCAGTTTTTGTTACTGTAACTGGTTTTTCAACGCTTTTCTTTGTTATCTTATTGGTCTTTGTTGTATCTTCTGCACTGATTACTGATAAGGTTAATAAAACTATTACAATCATTGTAAATATTAAAACTTTCTTATTTCTTAACATTGTGATTTTTCCTCCTTTTTAACTGTTTTTTAATTCAGATGTTAAAAAATTATAAAAAAATCATCATGTTACTAAATTCGAATAATCGTATATAATAACTTAAAAGTATTTTTAATCCCATTAATATTTATAGTTTTCTAAATAATTAAAGCATTACGCTTTATAATAATTTCTAATGTTTTTAATGAATCATTAGAAAAGTATAAATAAAATATTTAAAAAAAAAGGAAATTGTCATATATAATAATGATAAATATAAGAAAAAATAACACCGTTAACAAATTTATTAAAAAATATTCAAACGGATTTTTCAAAAAAATATTAAATATATAATACAAGAAACTAAACTCCAATAATTAAAAAAATAAATTAAACCTCCTACAAATAATAATATAAAAAGTAAAAAAAATGTGGTGAATGTATGAATGAAGAATACGTCACAGTATCACAAATAAATGCATATATTAACAGTAAATTAAAAAATGACCTTAATTTACAAAATATATACATAAGAGGTGAAATATCAAACTATAAAACCTACCCCAGTGGACACAGTTACTTCACACTAAAAGATTCCACAAGTCAATTAAGTGCAGTAATGTTCAAAGGATATAAAGGTTACCTAAAATTTGAACCTGAAGATGGAATGAGAGTTTTCATCACAGGAAAAATAGAAGTATACGAAAAAAATGGGAAATACCAATTAATCGCTTCAAGAATGGAAAAAGATGGAATCGGAGAATTACATATAGCATTTGAACAACTAAAAAAGAAACTGGAAAAAGAGGGATTGTTTGACAAATCACATAAAAAACCTATACCAAAATATCCCGATAAAATTGGAGTAGTAACGGCACAAACAGGAGCAGCAATAAGGGACATTATTACAACAATACAAAGAAGATATCCCAAATGTCAAGTTTTAGTATTTTCTACACTAGTTCAGGGTGAATTAGCCAAATTTGAAATTGTACAACAAATAAAACATGCACAAGAATTTGATATTGATACACTAATCGTTGGTCGTGGTGGTGGAAGCATTGAAGACTTATGGCCATTCAATGAGGAAATGGTAGCACGAGCAATATACGATTGTGAAATTCCTGTAATAAGTGCAGTCGGACATGAAATTGATTATACAATATCCGACTTTGTTGCTGACCAAAGAGCACCAACACCAACGGCAGCAGCTGAATTTGCAGTACCAGATAATAAAGAATTAGAATACAAAGTAAACCAGTTAAAAGCTCGTCTGGAAAACAGTATGAATGATAAAATAATACAAAACAGAATCAAACTGGAACAAATATCTAAAAAACAAGTGCTTAAAAACCCTGAAACTATATATAACATAAAAAGAATGCATTTGGATAATCTTATTGGAAGGTTTGATTTAACCTCAAAGACAATAATAAACAATAATAAAAACAAGTTAAATAAAATAGAAAACTCAATAGTTCTTAAAAAACCCGAAACAATTATAAAAAATAAAAAGGACTTATTTCATAAAAATCTTACTAAACTTGAAATACTTAATCCCCTACTAACACTAAAAAGAGGATATTCAATAACCAAAAAGAATGAAAGAGTTATTTCATCAAAAAATGAAGTAAAAATTGGAGACGAAATAATCGTTGAATTTGATGATGGAAACATAAATGCAAAGGTGATATAAATGGATAATATAACATTCGAAGAAAGTTTAGAACAACTAGAGGAAATAGTAGAAAAACTAGAAAAAGGAGACGTACCACTAGATGATGCAATAAACGAATTTAACAATGCAATGCAACTAGTTAAAGTATGTAACGAAAAATTAACAAAAGCAGAAGATTCAATTGCAAAAATAGTAGAAGAAAATGGTGATCTAGTAGATTTCAATGTCAACAATCAGTAATAGCACTAGAAATCTATATTATTTATTTTAAAAAAATAGTTTATGAAATGTAATAGTGTAATACTATTACAATCTAATTTTCAATTAATGAAACTCTTATTAAATGTTCTATTAAATAGTTTAAAATTATTATTAATACTTTAATCTTATTTAATTAAATTATTAATCAGCAATTCCACTATCAATAGCTTTTTTCAAATCATTAATTTCTTCTTTTTTATTGTTATAAGTTTTTCCGGATTGTGGACTGTAATATGGGTATCCGCCAGAGTGAGTTTCATACTGAACTCCCTTATAAGTTCCACTACTTGGTGAACTATCAGAACTAGAAGAACTTTTCTTATTTGAACTACTTGAAGACGATTTTTTAGTTGTTGTAACAGTACTGGTATTTGTATTATTTGTGTTAGTAGCATTTACAGAATTTATGGAATCATTTAAATCACTATTATTTGTTGTATTATTAGTTTGATTTAATGAAGATATTAATTTTGTTCCAGCAAATACACCTATAGAAACTATTATGATAGCAATAATTACTAATAATGCCACATTTTTTGTTCGCATAAAAATACCTCCTAATCTTTTTACCAATTAAATTTAAGATTAAAATAATTAATTAATTTTACTAAAGATTTTTAAAGAATTATTTTAAATTCCCATTACTATAAATAAAAAAGTTCTAATATTATATGAGTTTGACAAAGTTATTTTAAGTATTTTTATATACTTTCAATAATGCTCTGAGATAATAAGAGAATTATTTTCCTATGATTATTGTACATCCTTAATGATTTTAATAAATTAATATGTTT
Organism: Methanosphaera sp.; assembly: GCA_017430835.1. Next base: position 22,795 of record JAFRMD010000020.1, on the reverse strand, counting down.
ATGTTTTTTAAAACAATCAATTTTAATAAGTTTAATATATAAATTTTCAACCACATTGTGAAAAGCTACAAATATATCTTTTGACAAGTAAATAAAAGGAAAAACTATTCTAATAAGGGATTATATATATAAAAACAATATATATTTCAATCATTTCAAAGTATTAATATTGAAGCAGTTCTTTAAAAATAGATTTTTGAATAAAACTGTTTTTGATATAAAAAAATACTTTCATATAAGTAAAAAAAATAATTATTGAATAATATTATTTATTTGGAGTGGAAAAAATGCTTAAAAGAAAAATGTTTAGGGACATTGTAAACTATAAAGTGCAGTTCATATCCATTTTCTTAATGGCATTTATAGGGGTTTTTGTATTCTCGGGAATGTATGTGGAAACAACAAGCTTTGAAACAACAATGGATAACTATTATGAAGAAAGCAATTTGGCTGACGGATGGATATATTCAAATAATCTTGTCGACGAATTTCTATATTATGTGGACCATCTGGGTGCAACCACTCAAATGGAAAGACACCTGGTTGTGGATTCACAGGCAATACTTGAAGACAAACCGGATATCATATTGCATTTCGTCGAAAACAACACAATATCCAAATTCTATTTAGTTGAAGGAAAAAAATTGGACATTGATGATTCTGAAGGAGTATGGATTGATAAAAGTTTTGCCGATGCCAGAAATTTAACAGTCGGAGATGATATAACATTTGAAAGCAATGGTATACAAATCAAAAAGAACATCAGAGGATTGGGTTATTCACCCGAATACGTTTATGTAATGCCAATAACTGCAACACTACCAAACCATACTTCAAACGGTTTTGCTTACCTGTCACATAATGCATATCCATCAGATAACATTCCATATAATGTACTCAACGTCAAATTTGATGGAACGCCAGAAATGTATTTGAAACTCTTGTCTTTTCGTTTAGAGGGATATTTTACCTCATTTATTGATAGATCCAATCAGCATAGTGTAATGGTTGTTAAAGAATCAAACAATCAACAAAGATCGTTATCATCACTTTTTCCACCTCTCTTCATAATCATTTCAATGCTCATGCTTTCAACAACCATGAAAAGAATTATTTCACATCAAAGGTATCAGATAGGTATCCTTAAAGCAAACGGATTTAATAACAATAAAATAGCCATACCTTATATGTTGCCCGGCTTTTTATTGGTGACAATTGCATCTGTATTGGGAGTAACCCTGGGACCAGTTGTTTTTCACATGCTTGCAAATCCATCAAGGACACTTTATTTCAAATATCCCTACTGGAATACAGTAGGACTAACAAATTCCATAATTCTGGTAATCCTCATGGGAGCAATATCACTCATTGTTTCATACTATTCAATTAAAAACATTACCAATGAAGAACCTTCCATTATATTAAACCCAAAAATACCAACGGCAACAACTTCATCATATGTTGAAAAGTTAAAAATCTGGAAAAAACTATCATTCAATATACGATGGAATTACAGGAACATTAAAAGAAACAAATTCAGAACAGTAACAACAATTCTTGGAGTAATCGGCTGTACTGTACTTTTAATTTCAGGACTTGGAATATATGAGGGTATAGATGATGCAAAAGATTGGTATTTTGATGATGTTAATCATTTTGAATCCAAAATGATAATAGAAGACAATCTCAACCTATCACAAATAGAATCTATTGCACATAAAGTTAATGGAACACCAATAATGGAAAAATCCATTGAAATATTGGGCAATGAAACAGAAACAGCACCAATGATGGTTTTAGAAGAGTCGGATTTAATCACGATGACGGATGACAACCATAAAAGGATAACAATTCCCGACAATGAAATATCCATTTCGAAAAAAAAGGCAAAAATATTGAATATCAGTACGGGTGACACAATTGAATGTAAACTTATGGATTCTGGTAAAAAGGTAAAAATCAGAATTGACAAAATTCATACCAGCCCTTATCTTCAGGGAATTGTAATGTCACCAAACAAATTTAGAGAATTAGGTTTAAATTTTACTCCAACAAGCATTATTACAAAACAGCACGTCAGTGATGATATTGACGGCATTACAACAGTTTATAAAAATGACCTTATAAAAGATTGGGATAAGATGGAAGAAACTTCTATGATGATAATCATGGCAATGGTAATTTTAGGATTAATATTGGTAATAGTAATTCTATATAATATAAGTTTACAATCTTTCACGGAAATGGAAAAAGAGATAGCAACACTTAAAACTTTAGGCTTTGAAAGTGAAAGTTTAACAAAATTATTTGCCACACAAAGCATATTTCTAGCATTAATTGGTTTTTTACTGGGAATACCTATAGGTTATTGCATTCTCTCAATAATGATGCCTGCATTTGGAGATAACATATATCTGGTACCGTCAATATCAGTTACAAATCTGGCAATTATATTTACATTAATAATGGCCATGTCAATAATAATGACTATATACTATTCACATAAAATAAAAAATTTAAATATGGTGGATTATCTTAATTATTAGAAAAAGGTGGGAGTAATCTTCATGGAAACAATAATTGAATTCAAAAATATCTACAAAATCTATGAATCAGGAGATTCCTTTTTAAAAGCTCTTGACAATATAAACTTTAAAATAAATAAGGGAGAATTTGTAGTAATTCTTGGACCATCTGGTGCTGGAAAATCAACACTTTTAAATCTTTTAGGAGGACTTGATTCAGTAACATCTGGTGAAATAATAGTCAACGGAAATCATATAGAATTATATGATGACAAAGAACTTACAAAATATAGGGCAGAGAATGTTGGTTTCATCTTTCAGTCCTATAATCTGATACCCAATTTGACTGCTGGGGAAAACATTGAACTAATGAAGGAAGTAGTTGATTTAGATATTGATGTCTCTGAATTACTGGATAATGTTGGCCTAAAGGAATATGCCGACAAGTTTCCATCACAACTGTCAGGTGGAGAACAGCAAAGGGTATCAATTGCAAGGGCAATCGCCAAACAGCCCACCATGCTTTTGTGTGATGAACCTACAGGAGCACTAGACTCAAAAACGGGTGCCTTAATTTTAAACATGCTACAGGAAATGAGCAATAAAGATGATACTACTGTCATAGTCATAACACACAATACACTTCTCTCATCAGCAGCAGACAAGACAATAAGAATCAAAAACGGAAAAATTGAGAGTATTACCGTAAATAGGATGCCTAAAAAAATTACCGAACTAAAGTTATGAGTCAATCATAAAATTATGCTTTTGGAAGTCCATTTTATATCAATATTAGTAATAGAGGTTTTGTTAATATGAATGATGAAAAGTTTTACAAAGAACGTTTACTTTCTAATGATAATTATAAGGTTTTTCTTCCTGATTTACCAAATGTTAGAAGGTCAGAAATAAATAAGAATGGTTTTAACAACAAAAATCTTATTAAAGTATTAAAAGAGGATTATATTGAGATTTATAATTCTATTCAGGAAGAATCATATTATATACCAGATAATGAGCAGTTTTTCTATTTATATGAAATATTTGATGAAGATGATGAGAAAATAGTTGGTTTTGCATCATTATACATTTATCGAAAGGATGCTCTAGTTTTAAATCAGATTTATGTTTTACCAGAATATAGGGGACAAAAACATTTTGTAAAAGTATATAATTACTTCAAACAACAATTAGATGAAGTAGAAATATACGTAAAAAATCCCAATAGAACAATAATTAACAACATTAAAGACTTGAATTATTGTGAAATAATAAAAGATCGTTTCTTAATAAGTTATATCCTATTCATTGCAGAACATCCACCATTTGAAGATTCTTTGAAATATACTAATAAAACTATAAATGATGTTCGTAAAAGTTCATTTTATGAAGGTGAAAGTAATCTTTATGATTTGCAACTGGATGCAGTAATTAAACTATCATCTAACAATAAAGAATATCAAGGCTATGAAAATCTTCAAAAAGTTGAACGTTCAACCCTTAGTCTTGTCAGACAAGAAGATGAACTGAAATACGACATTTTAAGTAGACGCAATAGTGATCCATGGATTAAACATGGAAATTATTTCAAAAAAGTTACGAAGATTTTTAAAAAAGAGTCAATAAAAATTACTAGGGAGTACTGACTTTCAATACAGCATAGCCCAATTTTTATTCTATTTTTTTAACAAAAAACCTTATTTTATGTAGTTTTTTCATATTTCGATGTTCATAGTTCCAATTGCAGCTTCTAAATTTTATGAATTTATCTGAGTCTATAAATTCATAATTGCTTCCCCTAATCCTATCAGTTTTGTCCAATAATTCACAGTAAAAATCAAAATCTTCATTAACCTCGTTTTCAGAATATAAATCACAAGATATCCATAATGAATCACTAATACTTTCTAAAAATACGTTATCAATACTTAAACCCATGTCCTTCATGGATGAACCAAGTTCAATATTTTTTTCCAATTTTTTAAGTATCGACCGGGTTTCATTATCAGCACTGTCTTCATCTACACTAAATGAAACAGATATGCTATCTTCATCTTCCTCTGATTCATCATAATATCCTTCATTATCTTCCTTTTCGAAAGATTTTTCTATTAAATCTGAGTAGATGTATATATTATCATATACTTCGTTGTTGAATGTTAGTTTAAAGTAGTTTCCTGTAGCGTTGGTTTTTAATGCATATGCTGATGTTTGTATTACTTTATTGTCTTTAATCATGTATGCGCCTACTACAACTTCTTTATATAAGTTTTTGCTCTGACAAATTATATGTCCTGTGATGATAATGTCGTTTTGGTCAAATACTTTTATATTTGTTAGTTTGAGGTTATTCTCTTCTTGTAGTTGAGTATTGATTTCTATCCGATACTTATCTAGTTGTGTTAATGGTTTGAAAGTTATTATAATCATCTCCTAAAAGTGTTATAAATCCAATATTCTACCCCTATTTGGAGATTTTTGTTTTTTAATCTTATCAAATTTTATTTGTGTTTTTATTAAATTTGCTTCGTTTTCTTTTATTCCCACTTTATTAATTAAATCATCAACTGATTCAATATAATTATGGTATTCTCTCATTTGTATTATTTTCTTTGCATGTAATAAGTATAATCCTTTAATTTGTTTTAATTCTTCCATTGTTGCAGTGTTTATAAGTACTAAATCTTTTCTTTTTTGTGAATTTTCTTCCCTTTTTTCGACAATGCTTTGGTTATTATTCTTCTGAGTGGGGTCATGTTTTTCTAAACTTTTTATAACATCCTCTACATTTATCGAGGAGTTTTCTATGAGTATATTCTTATACTTGTTTGTTGTTTTTTTCTTTTTTCTTTTTCTTTGGGGTGCTTGTTTATTTAGTTTTTTAGAAATGTATAAGTCATATATCATTTCATAGTTTTTTGTTAGGGAAGTAATGATATCATTTCTTGATATGTCTGAATTTGTTATTTCTATATGGGATTTATTTTTAAAATCAAAGGATTCTAACAACATATCTAATTCTATGAAAAATATTATATTTAAATCTTTTAGGAATAAAATAATTATTTTTTTAGAAAATTCTTATATTCAACAGATTATATAGTATTATTTAGTAAAGAGAAAAGGTTTTAGTAAAATGTATAATTATTGTGAAAAATGTGGATATAAGGTAAAACCAAACAGTAACTTCTGTATTAACTGTGGATTTAAATTTAATAAGGATGATTGGGATGAACAGCCAGATAATGAACAGAATATGCCATTGAAGGAAGATATCCAAGAAACTCGTATTCCATTAGATATTAAATCAGATGAAGATAAAATTCAAACATTAAATGAAGAAGAAAAAGAAGATTTATCAGACAATAAAACACAAGAAGAAACAACAGATGAAGAAGATTCAAAACAAACAAACTATGTTGATGACTCAATTCAAACAGATAATGAAAATGATACCAAAAATGAGGATATTCAAGATAAGGATATTCCATTTGAAATTAAACCAAATAATGAAAATAGTGCTCTAAATAAAGAACAAGAAGAGAATATATCAAACGAGGAAATAAGTGAAAATGTAAATGAAGAAACATCAGAACCTCTAATAAATGATGACATGCCTGAAACAAAGAATGATTTTAAGGATGAAAATGATGAAAAGTATATTGATGACATGTTAATAACAGAACAAATACCAAACAACGAAATACGTGATGAAACAGTTAATAATGTTAACCCAGAAAAAGAATTAGAAAATAATGAAGATATAAAAATATTTTTAAACAATCTAGAACAAGCAAATCCAGTTCTTCCACCAACCTTTTTCAATACTATGAATAAGTTTGATAGGGATGAAAGGGGTATTTATTTATTAAACAACATTACTATTAAAGCCAAAGATTCTAGCATTAATCCAAATGTCTATTATGGTTTGCTTGTAATTACGAATAAAAGGTTCTATCTTGACATAAATCCTATTTTCCAAATATTCCATAACGAAATCAGATCCATGGAATACTTAGATGATGTTTTAATCGTTACAAGAAATAATGAGGATTATATTATTGAAGGTATTAAAAACAATCCATTATCATTTAATATTGGAGATAGACATTATGATACCAAGTTTACTCCACACATGTTATTTAATTTAATCAAGGGACAAGTACTGGGATAAAAAATAGAAAAAAAATAATGTTAAATGTCTAATCTTCTAGGATTGGAGTGTTTAGCCTTTTTAGAAAATTGGACATATCTTGTTAACGAATCAATTTGTTCAGGATTTAATTTGATGATTTTCAAATCATTTACTGAATAAATTTTATTCCTTTTTCGAATACTGATAATTTCTTCTGCTAAAGTTGTAGTAATACCGGGCAGTTTTGTTAAATCTTCAATTGTAGCTTTTTCTATATTTATTATAGGAATATCTACTTCTTCTTTTACATCTTTAAAATCAATCTTATTACTTTCATTTATTTCTTGTTGTTGGTTATTATGATTAAATGTTATCTTGTTTGAAGAATTTTCAGCAAAAGAAAGATGATTGGCTTGATTATGATTAATATTTATTGGATTTGAAACTTCTTTTACAGCTTTAGCTCTATTTTTCTCTTTAAGTTTTCTTAGATATTCTCCAGATACTATAAAGGCTCTTATAATACAGAATATCCATACAAAAATTGGTATAAGTATTATTGTTTCAATATCTTTATTATAAATAAGCATAAAGAAGAATGGAATCAAATAAATTATTCCTTCTATTTTCCATTTTTGTTCGTTTACTCTTAATCCTATCCATATAAAGGCCAAACCACCAAAAAATGGTAAAAAAGAAATTAGAATCCATAATGAATGAAATATTTTCCAACTTAAACTTTCTTCGTCCATTATCATCAGTTCCTATATCTTATTGAATATTATCTCTTTTTCTGAAATATCTTCAATTTCTTTATGGCTGTTTTCTTTAGTAATTTCTGTTTTATTGTTCTGTGGTTGAGTATCAAATGATATGAGATTTGAATAGTCCTCTGTATTGATGTTCATATTGTGTTCTTTTTCTACTGATGGAATACCCTGAGTTGTTGTATGTTTGTTTATATTAGTTAGCGTAAAATATGCCAATATTATTGATCCGAGAAGTATTATTGGCGTTCCATCAAATAGCATTGCTGATGCTGAGGGTAACATAAAATTTGTTAATGATAGAAAAATTAAACTCATATTAATCATTCCCATTAATTATTAATTAATAATCTCTAAAATGATGTATAAATATTTTTTACTTTAATAAAGAATCCTTACAATGATTAGATAATAATATATGCAAAGTAGAATAAAAGATTAAACAAGATTTAACTAATCATTTTCAATCGAGGTATATTTCATGAATAAAAATGATTATTTTGAATTTGAAGAAGAAGGAACAGATTTTCCATTTTACAGGGATCATAAACTATTTTCCAAAAGAGAAGGAGTAGGATTATTAATATCAATTATACTATTTGCCTTCCTTATTTTTGGTCCTGTTAAGTTTTATGATAGACAAGAAGAAATAATATTATTTCTAGCAATCACCATACCATTATCCATATGTTTAAAGGGAAACTTTAACATATTCTTTAAAAAACCTAAAAAAGATGATGTATTGCTGGTCATATTATGTTGTATTGGATGCATGTTTTTACAAGTTATCTTTGCTTGGTTAATATTTGCTTTTGGCTTTAAAAGTGGTGCAAATACTGTCAACAGTCTTGATTGGTTGCTATTAATTACACAATTCATACAGATTATAGCAGAAGAACTATTTAAAGCAATTGTATTTCTTTTAGTATTATACCTTGTTTATAAATATACTCATAATCGTAAAACATCCATTATAATAAGTACCATTGTATCCCTATTCATGTTTGGTCTTTTCCATGCAAATAGTTATTCATTAGCATATGCAATATTTGCTATAGGCTTTGGGGGATTTTTTGAACTCTATCCTTACCTTAAAACTAAGAATCTATTGCTTTCAATAATAGTTCATCTGCTCTTGAACTTATTTATTATGAGTGCAAAGGTATTGGTTTAAAAAAACCTTTATTTTTTTTACTCATTTATATAATACATATCAAATAATTTAAAAAAAATAGTGGGGTTGAAGGAAACTATTTAACTACCTTAATAGTTTTCTTTGTAGCTTTGTATATTCCTGTTTCTGCTATAATCACGGATATTTTGTATTTTCCTTTTTTGTATTTGGATAGATTAATCACTTTGTTAATTTTTCCATTTTTGACTGTGATTTTATTGTATACTACTTTTGAGTTGACTTTTATTGTTGCTTTTAATGGTTTTTTTACTATGTTTTTTCTGTGATCTATTATTTTTGCTTTAATTCTTACTTTTGTTTTGGACTGTGTTTTGGTTAAGTTTACTATTTTTGTGGCTGTTTTCTTTACTAATATAATGTTATTTTTTTCTAGTCTTGTTGTTTTGTTATAATAGATTGCAGTAATATTGTACTTTTTAGCTGACCAAGCAGGAATTTTAAACTTTAATTGTGCTTTGGAATTTTCTACTTTAACTTTTACTGCTTTGGAATTTTTTGTAAGTGTTTTTCCATTGATTTTAAAGAATACGTATCCACCGTTAACAATGTTTGCACTTGCATCCTGTACATATACATCAAATGTAACATTGTCTTTGTATTTTGCCGTAATCTTTTTTAAATATAATGTTTCTAAACTGCCTATTTTTGCTTCTTTCGTATATGTTGCATTTACTGTTGGATTGAATGTTATTTTTACTGCCTTTGATTTGAATGATTTTTGTGTGTTTGCATATTTTGCTGTTAATTTTATGTTGTCTGTTGAAGCTATTGGAACCTGGTAGTTAAAGCTTGCCATTCCATTACTTATTAGTGGTGAGGCAATTAAATTCTTGTTTAAGTATAATAATACTCTTCCATTTTTAATTGCTTTATTGTTACTAGTTAGGTATGATTTAATTTCGAATTTTGTGTTTACTGTTGAAGTACTTGTTTGTTCTGGTGCTTCTATTGTTACTATGCTTGGATTGTCTTCAGTGTTTGCATACTGTGAATTTGCAGGTGCAGTGTATTTTCCACCCATATTATAGTAATAGAATTTTGTAAATTCTTTTATCGTATCCGTTAATGTGTAGTATGGTGTTACTTTCATGAAACCGTTTTCTTTAAGTGGTCTGTCTGTGTTTGTTACTTGTGACCATGTTGCCCATTGAACTGCATTAATGTTATGACTTGGTCCACTAGGATTTAAGCAAAGGAAGGTATCATTAACGTTATTATATGCTGCTATTGCCATATAATGTCCACTTATATGCCAGAAAATCATACATCCATCTTGCAGTGCACTTTTTACTGATTCTTTGGTGTTTGCTATGTTAGTAAGTTTCATGTTTACATTTGGTGAGTACTTGATTATGCTTGTTTCATCTGTTCCCCAGGCTGATGTAGTTCCATATACTCCGGATAGTTTTTTTTCACTACTGTATATGTTTAATCCTTGACTTATCATACTCATTGATGTAGGTCCACAAGTGTATCTTTCACCATTAATCCATTCCTGGTAATCAAAGTATATTGGAGTGTAACGTACTTTTCCTGAAAGATTTATTGTAAGTTTGTATGGAGGATTAACTGCATTGAAGCCCTGGTTTACATGGTATTTGCTTAATGATCTTGTTATCACATTCCATTTTTCACGGCTGATAATGTATTTGATGTTTGAGTTTTCTGTTCTGAAGAATGTGTATTTTGGTGTGAATCCATATATTTGTTGACAGTAACTGTCTAGTTGTCGGACTCTTAATATTTCTGCACTTGTTATAGTGTATACACCTTCTTCATCAGCATATGCATAGTCTATTCCAAGCTGGGATATGTCCGGTTTTCCATTGACTAATGTAATATTTTTTGTAATAGCTGTTTCATTTCCTGTATCATAGATTACTGGAGTTGTAGCATTTTTAACTGTTAATTCTAGTTTTAGTTTGTTTGTTACTTTTGCATTAGTAGTTGTTGATGTTTTCTTTGACTGATTTTTATTTGCTGTTGAAATATTTTTCTTTGTAATTTCATTTGTTAATGTTTTCTTTTTTGTTATAATTTTCTTATTATCTGTATTATTAACATTAACCTTTTTTGTTTCAATTTGAGAAGTTTTATCAATACTTGATAACTTCTTTTGACTTGAAACTTTAGTTGTGTTAGCAGCTGATGCCACACCAATCACTAATGTTAATAATAATACTATGATAAAAAGAAAAATTGAAAATTTCTTAAAATTTTTCATATTATTCACTATTATAATTTAATTTTAAAACATAATATTTAAATATAGTTCTTAATACTTCTTAAATGTTGTTATTTGAAATTCGCTAGCAACTCTTAAAACTATTAAAAAGTTTATTAAAAAAATAGTGAATACCGAAAAAATATAAATTAAAGAATATCTTCTTATTTTTAAAAAAATAATCCTGCTTTGATTACAATTTTATTTATTTGTGAAGTATCTGCCATAATAGTCCAATCAATTATTTCATTAGCCTTTTCTTCTTCTTCAAAGGAATAACTCACTGAATCTATCATCAAATTCTTTGAATCATATGCAATAATCTGTAAAGTAATATAATCAGTTAATATTTCATCAGATGTTACTTCAGTTAATAAACGCATACTTCCTTTATTAAAACCGCGTACTATGTTGGTATTGTTTAACCTTAAACCTAATTCTCTGACGCTGGATTTTATCTCTATGGAATTATTTAATTTTTCTATGATTCCTACTTTTTTTGATGGTTTTAACGTATTACTTCCATTCTTTGTTGGTATTTTACTTTTAATTCTTTTAATTTCCTCTTGTGAATTACTTTGTATTTTTTTATCCAGGAAATCTGCATATAAGTGAATAGTGTCAAATGTTTTTTCATTAATTGTTAATTCAAATATTGTTTTTTGTGTTTTTATTTTAAAGGACGTGACAGATATTTCTATAATACTTTCATCCTTGACAACGTATGCACCAATTACTAATGATCTGTAGATATCATTTGCTTTCGTTTCTATGAATCCTATCAATTTAGTTTTCGTAACTTGTGTAAGATATAAATCTGAAAACCTTAACTTGTTCTTTTCCATTAACTCTTCATTAACAGTAATTGTTGTTTTCTTTGTACTCATGAAAATACCATCCTTTTAATATTAATTTTTACATTTAACCTTGATTAGTCTTTAATTTTATCAAGTACATATGGAATATTCTCATATAATGACTTTTCAATCCTATACTTTTCAGTTAATGAGGAATCAATATTAATTTTTCCTCTCAAATCATGTAATCTTAATTGTTTTTGATTATAATATTCATTTTCTGTTGTGTCCAGATATTCATCCAATTTTTTAAGCACATCATTCTCTTTGATATGTTCATCTTGTATATCCATATAAACTATTAAATCATAAATTATGTCAAAATCCATGATTAATATTTTAGTAGCTATTACATATAATTGTATTTATTCGAAAAAAAATAGTTTTAATCTTGGATAAATAATAAAATGAAAAAAAGGAGGAAGGTTATTATATTATGGTTAATTTGGTGTTTTTTCTACTTTCCTTGTAATAACCGTTTGTTCCAGCAATAATGTTTAAAGTATAAGTTCCTTTAGATAATTTTGTTGGTACTTTGATATTTATTTTACCATTTGAAACTTTCACTTCTTTAACGTAGGTCTTACCATTAATTTTTATAGAAACTTTTGTAGTTTTCTTAATTGATTTACCCTTGTTGTCCAATATTTTTGCCTTAACAGTAAATGTTTTACTGCTTGTCTTTATAGGATTAACACTTATTTTTGTTGGTGTTTTAACAACATCTAGGTTAATGGTTTTTTGAACTCTGTTATACATTAATGCAGAGTAAACAGTAGTAATTTTATAGGTTTTTGCAGTTTTGCCATTAATGTTATATTTTAATACGGCAACACCATTCTTAATGGTTCCCACTCCAATTGTTTTACTGTTTAATTTGAATGTAACATTACCCTCTTTAATTTTACTTCCATTTTTATCATTTATTTTTACTTTGATTGTAATTGTATCATATGATTTGGCTTTGATGCTTTTTGTTGTGAAAGTAATTGTAGCATTACGTTTAACCATTAATAATTTACCGGTATTGCTACTTGCTGATTGATATTCATCAGTACCATTATAAAATGCATTAACATCGGAATTTTTATTATACAATCCTTTCTCTGGTGTAAATGTTAATTTTGCTTTACCATTTTTAACATCAACATAAACTGTCTTGCCTTTAGAGTCCTTAACTGATTTCATATTAATCTTAAAGACTACCTTACCAGTATTTACTAATTTACCTTTATAATCTTTAACAGTAGCCACTAATGTAACTTTTTGACCGTCAACAACAGTATATGATTTAACACTTATTTTAGTTTTAATCTTTGATAAACTTTTAACAACTAATTTAGTTGTTGTATTGGAAGATTTAAAATACTTATTGCCTGTAAATACTGCTAAAACTTTATAAGTACCATTATTTTTAGCGATATAATTATAATAATATATTCCATTTTTATTAGTAACTACATTAGCTATTATTTTTCCATCTACTGATATGCTAACATTTACGCCCGAAATTTTATTACCATTAATATCAATAAGTTTTCCTTTGATAAGTGACTTCTTATTAACGGTAGTATTGGTAGCAGTAACTGTTATCTTTGTAGAAATTCTTTCAACATCAAATAGGGTCTTATTTAAACTATCGATATAATTATTATTTCCTTCAAAGAACACTATTGCATAATTTTCTCCTGGAACACTTGAAAGATATTGAGTCTTAAATTCACCATTATTATCAGTGACAAGATTATATGCATCATTATTAATAAAAAGTTTAATTGAAGTGTTAATGATTTTATTACCTTTTTCATCAACTAATTGACCTTTTACCATGCTTGGCTGATTAAATACTGTATTTGTAGCCGTAATTGTTATTTTTGTATTTAGTTTGTTAACTTCGAAGCTTGTAGAATTGAAACTTGATTTATAAATATTGGTTTCTGCAAAGTATGCGAATATATAATTATCTCCTGCAAGTACAGTTTTAAATTCATAATTAAATTTTCCATCTTTTCCTGTAGTAATATTTACTGCGTTATTATTAATTGATAATGTTATTACTGAATTATTTATTGGATTAAGTAAATTATCTACTAATTTACCGTTGACGATTGTTTTTTCTCCAACTTTTACATCCTTCATATTATCAAAAATTATTTTACTATCCTTTTTAAATACATTAAACACAGTTTCATTAGTTACCGAATCAATGTATAATTTTCCAGTAAAATTCACTAATATTTCTTGTTGTCCTATTACATTTGCTTGATAGTAAAATTCATAGTTACCATTTTTATCTGTTGTTGTGTTTGTAATATATGTTCCGTTAATGTATAACCTGATTTCATTGTTGGAATAGTATACTTTGCTACCATCCTTTTTTAAATAATATAATGAACCATTTATACGTGTTTTTTCACCAACATAAACATCAGAAGCATTTACAGATATTACCCATGTAGTAGGAAGTTGAATATAATAAATGTTATTAACATAACGTCCCTCTGAATATAAATTTGAATTTGGAAGTTCCGTTACAACCATTTTTATAAGGTAATTATTTTCATCAACTTTGAAATCTTGGATATAAATATCCCCAGTTTCTTGATCAACTACCAGAGAATAATCAGTTCCATCATTACTTTCATCCAAATATATTGTTACTTTTGCATTATCAGGCATATGCTCATCTAAATAATCCAAATAAATCTTATCCTCTTTAATTACGAAGTTATAAGGATCATTTTTAATAAAAACACTATCATTTAATTTAGTATACCCAAATATAGCAGCACCTTCCGGCAGTTCTTCACCATATACCATATTATTTACGAAAGTACTGTTTAGGATTGTTGAATCAAATGCATTTATATAAATTGCTCCTCCATACTCTGATGCAGTATTGTATGTAAAGAATGAATTGTTTACAAGGAAATTATTTCCATTAATGTATATTGCTCCTCCATATCCAATTTCTCCTAAAACACCATTGGCAGTAAACTTTGAATTATTTATTGTAAGATTTTGTTCACAGTATATTGCTCCACCCCTTGTTGCTTTGTTTGAAGTAAACTCTGAGTTAAATACTTTCAAGTTAGATTCTTCAGTATATATAGCACCACCCCAACTTTCATAACTTCTACCATCGCTTTCTATTGTTTTTGCGGAATTATTTTCAAATGTGGAATCTGATACTGTTATGTTTGTATTAATTGCTGAAACAGCTCCTCCATTAGCAGTTCCTCCATAACCTTGAATGATATTTTTTCGGTAGATGCTATTGTTTGTGAAATTTGATGTATTTATACTAATTATGGCTTCTTCTGCTCTTATTGCGGCACCAAAACGAACATAATTTTCATAACCCTCTTTATCTGTAAAGTTTATAGAATTGTTTATAAAGTTTGTGTTAAATATGCTGGTATTACCATATGCTGTATAAATTGCCCCACAACCTTCTTCAAGTGGTATTAATGAATTGGAAATAAAATCCGTATTGTTAACCAATAAGATTCCATTACTATTTACAAGAATACCATCAGATATACTTGTATTATTTTTAAATAAACAATTGTTTACTAAAATATTGTTATCTCCAGTGCTGTGACCAGTTGTCCATGATGCTACCACACCCATTATTCCCCGGTTATTAGTGAAATTGGAGTTGTCAATTAAAAGATAATCTCCTTCATGAAATATTACTTCACCTATTTCTGCAAAACCACCCCAGGTTTCATAAACTTCAGTATGATTTCCTCCAATATTATCAAAGTTGGTATAATTTATTGTGAGATTTCCTGCTCCATTGTATATACCTCCTGCAATATATGGACAAAAACAATTTGTAAAGTTTGAATGAGTAACTATCAAAGTTACATTAAACATATAGATTGCTGCTCCAATATCCTGTGAGGTGTCATTTAGGAATAAACAATGTTCTACAGTTTGATTTTCAAATGTGTGTTCTTTACTATCTAGATTATATAAATAATCTTCACTGTTAAATGTATAAATTGAACTACCAAAATTATAACTAAAATTTGAATATCTTATATGACTATTAGTATTAATTAAAGATAGTGCAGCTTCTCCATATTCTGAAGTATTATTTATGAATTCTGAATAATCTATCCAATTAACAGAATTTTCTTCATGGATTACACCACCTATAAATCCATTATGATTTTTAAATTCTGATTTATAAATTTTTATATTAGAATTGTTAGTATAAATTGAACTACCTTCACCAAAACTATTATAGTTTTCAGGAGTGTAATATAATTCATTTGAATCAAAAATTGAATCATTTATATTTATATATGTTGAATCTGCATATAATGCTCCACCTAAAACATAACCATTAAAATTATTATTTTTTAATTCGATAGTTGCATTATTTGATGAAAACATTGAATTGATTATTGTTAAGTTACTATTAGTAGTATATATTGCTCCTCCAGTAGCATTTACTGGAAAATAAGTATAATAGTATCTTGGCTCTTCAATACGTTCAATTAATGGGTAATTGTAAACACTGTTTTTAGTAAAGTTTACATTATTTAATGTTAAGTTACTGTGTGCATTATAAATTGCTCCTCCTTTAACATCATCTATACCGTTTCCTTCTTTGTAACAATTAGTTATAGTCAAATCGCTAATTGCTATGTTAGATTTATGGTTAATATTCAGGAATTGAAAAGAGTTATCCCCATCAATTGTTGCACCGTTACCATTAATATTAAGGTTTTTAATTGCATCATTTAATTCAATACATTGAGTAACCTTATATGTTTGTTTATTTAAATTAATTGTCAAGTCACTGTCAGTATCACTGGTTAATGCATCATATAATTGATTATATGTGTCAACGGTTTGGGTTGATGTTTTATCATTTTTATTGTACTTTTTAGTTAAGTTTTTAATTTTTTGAGTTGTTTTTACATTCTTTGTATTATTTGTTATCTTATTCTTTTCAATAGTCTTCTTGTTAATCATATTATTAGAAGTTTTCACAACTTCTTTATGAGAAACTTTTTTAATATCAATTGTTGAATTATCAGTAGCTGAAACAACACTTAAACCAACAATCAATACTATTAGTAGACTAACAAAGAATATTTTTTCTTTAGAAATCATAGTCTTATCCTATCTCCATTCATTTCAAACTTAATTTTTTTAGATATTATTTACAATTATTGCTCTTCTAAAAAAAATTCGTATATATTATAAAATTTTGATTAACTATATTATATTATGTTAATAATTATTTAAGTAATGATTTATCAGAATTAATCTTATAATAATAAAATACTATTATTAAACTATTTTATTAAAAACATATAACAAACATATTATCATGTCCAAAGAAATTTTTTCTTATGCAATTAAAACAAATGAAGAATTAGGAACATTGAATATTTTTGAAGATCATTTGGTAATTAAAACTAATTCAGTTGAAGAAAGTATTAACTTCAGTTCAATTAAATCTCTAAATCGTGACGGTATCAATGCTAAGATAATAAATATTGAAACAATTAATAAGGATTTACAGGTTATTTTAGTTGATGATAAACTAAGTAAATTTAATGAAGCATTTAATTATATTAACGAACGAATTCCTAAAGAAGTTAAAAATTCTAATAAGATTACTTTTGAAAATCAGACAGAAAAAAAGCAAGTATTATTAAATATAAATGTTCGAGTTACAGAAAATAAGAATTTGTTAACTAGTCTTGCTCAACAAACTAATTTAAAGCAGAATCTAAATTATACGGAAAAGATTAATATTACTGAGTTAAGTAACTTTATTGTTTATTCAGATAGTATAAGTATTGATAATCCTGTTTATTCACAGACTTTACCACTTAGTATGATAGTTAATATATCATTGAAGGAGAACAATTCCATTATAGAACAGATTCAGCAAAGTGATGTTAAGCATACTGTTGAAATATTATTATCTAATAACAGTAATATTGTATTGGAGTTTAATGAACTTGAAACTAATTATGCTTTCCAAGTATATAATACTATACTTCCAAGACTTCAACATCAAAATATTAGTGCAGAACAGGTAAATTATAATCAACAGCAAAATCAATATCAGAACAATAATCAACAATTTCAGAATAACAATATTAATTATCCTAATAACTATCAGCCGCGCGTTAATCAAAAAAATGTAATAGTAGCTATTATTTTACACATATTATTATGTGGTTTAGGTTATGTGTATATTGGCAAGTTGGATAAGTTTATAATTGCTTTAGTGGTTATATTTATTTGTTTTTTAACAGCAATTTTTATTATTCCATTAATTTTGGGAATAGTTTTATGGTTTTACTTTCTATTTGACACAATTAAGCTCGTTGAAAAATATAATCAAGGGGAGATTATTTAGAGACTTTCTAAATAACTCCTTATTTTTTTATTCTTCTTTTTCTCAAGTTTTTATTCTATATTTTTTACGAACTTTATAATTAAAAAGGATAGGAATTAAGATTTAGTTTTAACACTATTTATGATATTTCGTGCCAAACCACGATCTTCATGAGTAGTTACAACAACTAGTTTATCACCCATATCCTTTTTCTGATGAATATATCGACCGCTCATTTCAATTGGAACAATTTCTTCTCCATCTGGTTGATCGGTATAACTAGTTTTATTTTTATCAAGAATATCAATTGATACGTTATGATTATAATCATAATAATTTATAGAATTATTTGCAGTAGCATTAGTGTAATTGTCCATTCCATATTTTTCAAAATCTTTTTCGTAGAAATAAGAATATGAATCATTTATTGTGAAATTATCTGTTTGTGGAACTGTTAAAGTGTATTTATCTATAGTAACTGTTGTATTGTTATGGATTACGGGATCAAAGCCTATGTCCAATATCATAAATATAGCAATTATCACTATAATTATTCCACAGCATACTCCAACTTCTTTGGCAAGACTCATATTATCACCACATAATATCATTCTGTAAAGTAATTATATTGTATATATCTTTACATATAAATAATTATTTTAATTGTCGGACAAATTTATATAAAAAAGCTTAAAATTGTCGGACAAGCAAAAAGGAAAGCTTTAAAAGTAAAAATGTACAAAATAATAATTATGAAGATGGAAAAAGTATCATATTTTCTTAAAAAATATAATTTAGAGATTGCACCTTTATGCCTTAAAACTAAAACTGACGATTGTTATAAAAAAAGAAAGTATAGTTCAAAACTCTTAACCTTCTATGATACAAATGGAATTAAACATTATGTTTATCGTAGGAAAGATTATCAGAAGAAAGTTTTGAAAGTTGTCATAGACTATGATAATTATTCCAGGGAATATCCATCGTATCGAAGAGTGATGAATTTAAAGAACATTATCAAACATTACATTAAAAAGCTTCGGATATTATCTGAAAAGTCAGTACAAAATGAAATAACTTTTGAAGTATTATTTACATCAAACAATGACATTAAATCTTTCCAGTACTGGATGGATGAATTGGCATTTACAATTATAGACAATAGTACTGTTAATCTTAAAGAGTTAAGTTTGGATGTTTGTGTTAATGAAAGATATAAGAAGATTATACCATTGATTAAAGACGATCAAATAAAAAATGATGGAATTATACCATTAAACAATCATTTAGATAAATTAGATGATTATGAACTTGCAACAATTGGTATGGAATATCGTAAAGAGAACATACTTCCACCCTATGATGTTGCAGTAAAACTAGAATTTGATGATGATTTCTTTAAAAACAATAAAGATTACTATCAGTACCAGAGAAAGGAATATGCTGAAAAGTTTCTAAAAAGTGTTATGAATGCAAAAATATTAAGATATTGAAAAGATAATTTTTTTCTAAAAAAGGATATTTTATTCAATATCTTGGAATTCCGTGAGTTTTAGGATTTCTTTTGCATTACTATTCATATAACCTTATCAAATCCCAATTATTTTTTCAAATCTTTTTTGTTTAAATTGTGAAATATTTTCTTTTCTGCAAATAATAATGAAGAGTCTCTTGTATTGATTAACTTTTGTTTATCCTCCTTGTTTTCCAAGTAATATTTTCCATTGTACTCTATTATACTTTGAATTTAATCTTTGATTTATTTTTATTTTAAGTTTTTTGATTATTTTGGTCATTATGTGGTTAATGTTTATATACTTGTAATGATATAATAATTATTATACCCATAGGGGTATAGGTATTATATTTATATTAAGTGATTATAATGACATACATGAACAAGGAAATTAAAATAGTAAAGAAGACTGACGATGTAAACTACACATACATCAAACCAAACGAAATATTAACAACTAACAAAGACATTAACCATTACAACAAATAAGAAAAATGAAGTGATAATATGAAAGAATTAATAAATAATAAAGAATGCCATTATGAAGGAAAACTATACGAATGCAAAAACTTCGAATTTCCATACCTAGAAATAAAAAAATATGAAAATGATAACGAGTACTCATTAAACTTCTTAAATGAAAATCATAACACGGAAAAATATGAAGTATACCAAGACAATATACCAGAATCAATACTAAGATTATATAATCTTAACAACAAAGAATCAATACGAGGTTTTTTAACAGAAATCACATGTATACAAACAATTACAAATTAATATATGAATCTATATAATCCCAAAGTTTACTATTTAAAACAAAATACCTATTTAATATCTTATTTTTATAATTAATTATTTTATCACATAATTATTTTAACATGCATAATATTAATCAATACCTAAATAATATGAAAGTTAACATATTTATAATATCTTTAAATTATTACATATACATGCATCGTTATGATTACTAATTATTTTTATTGTTAGAAATATATCACTGTAAAATGCCGGTAAATAAATTTTCCAGATATTATAAAAAGGAAAAACAAATTAAATAGTTGGGGTTTAAATATGAAAAGTCTAATAAATGGAATCAATTAATCCCATTTAATAAAAAGTTTAGCTTAAATTGTATACTGATACTACTGATCTGTTTTTAAATAGAACATAGAGTGGTATAATAATTATTAAGAATACTACGTATAGTATTGCAATTACTGTTAAGATTATTGTAAATACTAAGCTGTTTATTCCACTAAATAGCATTACAATTCCTGTAAGTAGTATTGTTACTCCAATTATTCCCAGTAAAATTATAAGTGATGCTACTAAAAGTTCAATATACGTTACTCCTACTGTTTTTAGAATGTTTATGATTTTTGTAAAGTTAAATCCTTCCTTGAATTCACCCGCATCTACCATGCATACGCTTGCAATTTGTGAGATTGAATAACTTAGAATAGTTAGTATTAATAGTATTGCTGTTAGGTAGTAGTAATTATTTTTGGGCAGGTTCATTGCTACTATTATTACTAGAATTTCAGGTATGTAATATATAATTTTGAGCACTAGAAGTTTAATTCCTTTAATGAATGTTTCACTATTGATTATTATATCTGGTAGTTCGTCTTTGTTGTTTATCATTCCATTTAGACAGTTTTCTATTATATGATATGAGTAGCTTTCGATAAGTATTAATGGAAATATCAGTATTCCCAGGTAGTATATGATTATTTGTTTTCTGTTGGTTCCAACATATTCCAGGCTATCTTTAAGGATGTCAAATATCATTTTTAATTATTCTCCTCTTCTTCAAATATAAATACTTCTTCGATGTGTTCTTTATTTAGCAGCTGAGTTATTTTATGTGCTACTAATAATGATGGGTTATATTTACCATTCTCAAGAGCATTAATTGTTTGTCTTGATACTCCGACTTTTTCTGCAAGGTCTTTCTGAGTAATTCCCATTTCCTGTCTAAGATATTTAATTTTAGTTTTCATAACCTTATACCCAAAGTTCTCTCTTGCTAATTATTTTTGTTTATCAAATTATTAATAGAATTTGATATCTTTATGGAAATTCTTTACAGTGGAATATCTTTTCTTGTAAAATATGTATAAGATACTATAAGTCCTGTTAAGAAGGTTGCTATAATTATCATGTATGGTATCGTAAGGTTTGTTGTATATTCCAGTATTTCTCCACTAGCTATTAAATATGGTATGCTGTATGGGAAGTAAATTCCATATTTGCTTGATGCGATAATCATGTTCGTGAATGTTAGTACTGCTCCTCCTATCATTGCTGGTACCAGGCTCGTTATTTTTAATGATATGAATACTAATGGTGTGAACGTTAGAAACAATAACAGGTTGGTAAAGACTAGTTCTTTAAAACTATTCAATACGACATTTATTGTAAATCCGATTGTTCCTGCCAGGTATCCAAATAGTATTGCTGATATTGTTGTAATCATGGTTATTATCAGTATCCATAATAGAAACATTGCGTATTTACTTATGATGAATGTTGTCCTAGACGTTGGCGCTGTTAGTATGGTTTTTAGTGTATGTTCATTGTATTCTCTTCCAAATAGGTATGACATTATGATAGTAAATAGTAGTATTACAAATATTAGGCTTGTGTACATATTTACTTGGCTTAAAAATGTTTCTAGAGTTATGGTTTCTGTAAATTCTCCAAATTTGGCCGACAGGAATAATAGGAATGAGGGAAATATTGCTCCAAGTAGCGTTAGTATGAATATTTTTGATCTTTTGAGTTTTATGAATTCTATTTCTATAAAATTATACATTTTCTTGTCACCTCTATGCTATTTGTAGTATTTCTGGATTTACGATTCGGGTAAAGTATTCTTCCAGATTTTCTTCTGATAAGTTAATTTTTTGCACGCTTATATCATTTTTTACAAATATTGTATTTATTCTGTCTCTTAATTCCAGGTGTGTGTATAAGTGGATGGTGTTGGGTTTTATTGTTTTGTAGTCTGTGTCTTTTTGCAGTCCTATTTTTCTAAGTATTAAATTTGCCCTGTTTATGTCTGATACTTCAAATGTTACGTTTTTATTTAATTGTTTGTGCAGTTCTTCTTTTGTTAGTTCTTTGATTAGTTTTCCATTATCCATTACTCCAATTATATCGGCGATGTTTTCTATTTCACTTAGAATATG
>JAFRMD010000019.1 GCA_017430835.1 Methanosphaera sp. | reverse complement strand
ACAGAAATACTGATCCAGAAATAATTAAAAAACGATACAAAACTAGAAATGGAATATTAAGCTATTTATATTACCAAATGGTGGAATGGACTGATAAAAAAGAAAAAGATGGTTTAAGCCTATAAAAATTTACAGCCTCAAAAAAAGATATTCCTTATTTTTTCATTCTTAAAAATAAAATAGAGTCATATTTATATCATTAAAAATACATATTTTTAATCAAAGTAAAAGTTATATTCTGTTTAAAACTTTTTACTATAATAATTAAAATGTGTTTTTATCTAATATGAGGATGATAATATGGCAGAAGAATATGCAATAGCAATGGATATTGGTACTAGTGGTCTTAGAGCTCAAGCAATCAATCTTGAAGACAACACTACTATATCAACAACAGTAACATTAAGACACCCTATTCCTGGTGCAAATGTAATGGATCATTTACACTTTGCTGTAAATGTAGGTTTAGAACAAGCTCATCAATTAATAATGGAAGCAGCAAATAAAGTAGTGGATCAGTTAGGTGTAGATAAATCTAAAGTTGTAAGATTTGCAGTATGTGGTAACCCTATTCAATTATCATTATTCCAAAACATTGAAATAAGAGATTTAGCATTTTGGGGAACCAATGCAATGGAAAGATTACAAATTGAACCACCAAAAAGAAGATCAGCAATTGTCAAACCAGCAGATGTGGATTTGGATATTAATCCTGATGCAGAGGTCTATATACCTCCAGCAATTAAACACGAAATTGGTGCTGATGCATTAGCAATGCTTGTAAAATCAGACGTTGTAAATAGGGAAGGTGTTTATTTAGTTTCTGACTTTGGAACAAATGCTGAAATTGCATTAGTTATTGATGGTGAAATATATTCCTGTTCTGCAGCTGCAGGTCCTGCTATGGAAGGACAAGCTATTGAATGTGGTATGCTCGCTTCACCAGGAGCAATATCGGATGTGTCACCAGAAGGTACTGATTGGCAAATCAAACTTCTCAATTCAGATTTAAAAGTCGTTGACGGGGACACAATGAATGTTCTTGAGGGTACAGTAACAAAAGAAAGGGAAGATGATACAAAAGCTAGAGGAATTACAGGTACTGGTGTAATATCAGCTTACAGTTTAGGTACTGAACAAGGCATTATTTCAATTCCAGAAATCAAATCGTCTAACGAAAAATTAAACTTACAAGATGGTGTGTATTTATCTGAAAAAGACTTAACTGAAATTGGTAAAGCATTAGGTGCATTTAGGGCAGCTCACATTACATTATGTGTCGAATCTGGTATTGAGTTTGATGACATTGATGCAGTATACATGGCAGGAGCATCAGGTTTCTATGTTGATCCACTTAAATCATTAACAGTAGGACAAATACCTGCAAACTCTTTTGACATTTATCAAATAGGTAACACTTCCTTATTAATGGCAAGGGACATTGTTGAAAATCCTGCTTTATTGGATGAGTTACAAGAAGTTGCTGACGGTATGCAGGGTAACCATATTACACTAGCAACATCAGAAGTATTTGAAAAAATTTATGGTTTGGAATTAGCAGTATGTGAACAAAACATGCCTCTTTGGAAATATGATGAATGGTTAGAAAGTTATGGATATGGTAACTTACCTGAATTAGAAGAAGATCCTGATATTCACAGATTATATGAAAGTGATATTCCAGATATTGGTATAAATGGATTATCTATTATTGAAGAAGTAGGTACTAAACTTGAAAGTAAAATTGAAGGTTGTGTAAATTGTAAAGCATGTGAAAATGAATGTCCAGAGGATGCTTTAAAAATTAATGATGGTGTAGCAACAATTCGTTCAGATTACTGTAACGGTAGTGCATGTTTCAGATGTGAAAGAATTTGTCCAGATAAAGTATTCCATTATGAAGAATTATTTTACATCCAAGGTGAAGATGCAGTAAAATTATAAGCAACCCCTTTCTTTTTTCAACTTTTTTTTTAACTAAATAATTTTTGGATTGTCTTTAATGAAATCAATAGTTTTTGATAATGCAGGTACAATAATTAGACGTGTAACTGCTTTAAAAGACATGTCTACTAAAAAAATATTTTTTGAAAGCAATACTATAGGTATTGTAAATGATATTGACAATTCCCTAATACTAGTTTTTCAAACACCAACTAAAAAATTACTGGATTTGGATTGTAAAATGGTGGATTATTTGGAAAATAATAAAGATTTATTTGAAATTAGCTATTCTAACAAAAAATATACTAAAGAAGAAGTAATTGGTGCATTAAAAGGGGATGTTACTTCATTTACTGATTTAAAAGAATCTGCTTCTGCATTAATTAGTAAATATGATATTGAGATATGTAGTGGTTCTGCAATAATTGTCAACATGTCACTTAAAAAAATTTTATATGTTTATACTTCCGGTGGTTTGTTTTTTGAAGATACATTATGCTTATTCAAAACATTAAAAAAATTATCTTATAATATTTATATTGCATCGGGTGATAATAAACAATCACTTTATAAGATCTCTTCAATTTTAAACATACCTCAAAACAATATTTATCATACTTGTAACTCTACCTGTAAACGGAATGTCATAATCAAATTACAAAGAGATAATCAAAAGGTAATTATGGTGGGAAATAATACAAATGATGAATTGGCAATAAAACAAGCTGATATTGGCATTTTAACATTAGAACAAAATGAAAAAATACCTAATACTTTGTTAAATAATTCTGATTATACAATAAATAGGATAGGGGATGTTTTAAAATTTATTGGAGATGAAGTTGAATATTAAATTCTATTCAATACTTCATTAATAATTTTTTCTTTGTCATCTTCATTTTTTGCAATAACACTTAATGTACTTTCTAATGCTTCACGTGTTGGTGGAATTTGTCCTAAAGCTATTAAAGATTCTACCCAATCTACTGTTGCTCTTATCGAAGGTTTTTTCGTTAAATCTAACTTTCGTATTTTTTGAGTTTTATCCACTATCTCATCAATCAAATCATTTTCTGCACTAGGCACTCTTTTATTAATTATTGTGACTTCCCTATCATAATCAGGATAATCAATGTATAAATACAAACATCTGTCTTTTGTTTCATCAAGTAATGATCTTTGAGCATTTGACGTTAGGACTACAATTAAATCATTTTTTAATTTAAATGTATCTAAGTCGTTCACAGTAATCTCCTGTTCACCTAAAGCTTGTAGTAAAAAGCTTTCTAATTCTTCATCTGCCTTATCAATTTCATCAATTAATAGTATGGATGATTTTTCGTTACTAAATGCGGTTAAAAGAGGTCTTTGAATAAAAAATTCATCTGAAAAAATGGTCATATCCTCTTTATTTTCTCTGGCCATTTCTAAGTATAATAATTGTTTTTGGTAGTTCCATTCACCGACAACTTGTTCAAATGTTATACCTTCATAACATTGAATCCTAAAGAAATCTCTATTGAAGCTTTCGGCAATTGTTTTTGCAAGTTCTGTTTTACCAGTACCTGGAGGACCCTCAATAAGTATTGGTTTTTTTAGGGTGAATGCTAAAAATAGAGTGGTATCTATTTGGTTGTTGGAAATGTAATTATGTTCTTCTAATTTTTCCTTAATTTCTTCTATTTCTCTCATTTTGCTCATCTTTTTATTATTAGTTATTTTTTTACTTTAAAACATTTATGAATATTTTTTAATTGATAAAAACATCTTTTAAATTATTTTATTATTCATGTTCTTTTAATATCGAATTGATTATCATTGAAATTTATTATAATTAAAAACTTAGCTTTATTCATTATGATTGTAGCTTTGATACTATTAAGTTATATGTTAATTCTTTCATATTATTTTTTTTGTTTGATTCAAAGAGCATAATTATAAAAAATTATAAAAATATATATTATTTCTTATATATACCATATTATACTTAATACGATTTTAATAATAATGCAAGTAAGGGGGTAACTTTTTGGCAGATGAAAAAAAGGAAAATGAATTTTCAGAAAAAGATTTTCAAGATACAAAATTCTTAAATTCATTATTGAAGGGTGTTCGTAATATCTATCTGTTATGGTTGATTGGTAAAAAGAGAATGCACGGTTATGCAATAATATCAAAAATTAATGAAACTTCAACCTATGTGGGTAATAAAAAAGTAGTTCATGGAAGTACAATATATCCATTATTACATTCTCTTGAAAATGATGGATTAATAACAAGTGTTGGGGAATACAATGGTAACCACAAGGTTAAAGTCTATGAAATAACTGAAAAGGGAGTTTTCACTCTTAACTCAATAAAAACATTTATTAAATCAAGACCTGATGATGATACTTTGATAAATTTCATTGATGAAATGATTTTTAATGATAAAGTTTTTACTAAAAATTAGGGAGGTGAACAAATGGAATATGCTATTGAAACTCATGACTTAGTAAAAGTTTATGATAAGAACTTTCGAGCAGTAGATAATTTAAATTTGTTCATTGAAAAAGGAACTATTGGGGGGATACTTGGACCAAATGGTGCAGGTAAAACCACTACTATAAAAATGTTGACTTGTCTGATTCCAAAAACTAGTGGTAAAGCTAAAGTTGCAGGTTTTGATGTTACTGATGAACCTGATGCTGTTAGGGATCGGATTGGCATGGTTCCACAACTTGTAAGTTTATATAAGGATTTAACAGTAAGAGAAAATGTTGAATTATGTGCTGATTTTTATAATGTTGACGAAAAAATCAAGGATCAAAAGATAGATGATTTATTGGAATTAGTTGACATAAAATATGCTGAAAACAAATATGTAAAACAATTATCGGGGGGAATGCAACAAAAAACTTCTGTTGTTGCAAGTTTAGTGCATAATCCCGAAATTCTGTTTTTAGATGAACCTACAGTTGGGTTGGATCCTACAACAAAAAGGGTACTTTGGGATTTGATGGTGGAATTGAATGATGAAGGTAGAACAATAATATTATGTTCTCATGACATGTATGAAGTAGAAAAGATATGTGACAGTATTAATATTATTGATTCAGGAAAAGTAGTGGCAAATGATACTCCACAAGGTCTTAAAGATGATTTATTACATAATATTGAAGAAAATAATCAGAAAATTAGAGATACTATACTAAAACTTGAACAAGAAGGTTTAGAAGAACATAAAGAAGAAATTAATGGGTTAAAATCTTCTTTAACCGACGAAAGTGAAAAAATTACCATTATGGTTTCTAACATAAATGATGAAATGATAGAAGCACTTAGGGATATTGATGTTGTACACAATGTTGAATATGTTGGTCAGGGAAGATTAAACATTGATTTAAAACGTTCAGAAACTTCAGTAAACCAGGTAATAACTTCCATATTAAATCATGGGGGAAATATTGCTTCAATAAAAACTAATGATCCAACATTGGAAGATGTTTTTGTAGCAATAACAGCTAAAAATAGGAAGGAGATTAAAAATGGAAACTAAAAAAGTATGGTGGATGATTAAAAAAGATCTGCTTGAATTATGGAGACATAAGGTTCAGTTCGTATCACTAATATTATTTCCAATTTTAATGATTGCATTGTGTGGATGGGGAATGGGAGGAACTGTTGAAAATACTCCCGTAATAATAGTAAAACAAAGTAATGGTGATGTAACCAATCAAGTAATTAACGCAATCAAATCAGACAACACCTTTGATGTAAAAGATATAATGGATAATCCTGATGAAGCTAAAGAAAAAGTGGATAATGGTAAAGCAAAATCTGCAATAATATTGTCTCCAGATTTTGAAGATGAAAAATCACGAAGTGCGGTTTTGTATATTGATTCGTCTGATCAAATGACAACTCAGATAGTGGTGCCAACAACAGAAAAAATATTTGCATCATTATCTGAACAAGTTGAAACACAAGAAGCAAACATAACTAATAAAGATGTGGTAGGACAAACAACCCAAGCAATAAAATTACAAATAAATAAAATTTATGGCGATATAAAATATATTGATTTCTTATTGCCTGGAGTATTGGCAATGACGATGTTCATGTCTTCCATGATGACAATGGGAAATTCTATTGCAGGTGAACGTGAACGTGGTGAATTGGCCAGATTATTTATGACTCCAACAAATATTACCACAGTATTAGGTGGAAAAATCATATCTCAGGTTGTAATAGAAATGATTAGGGCAATAATCTTAATTTTGTCTGCGATAATTCTATTTAGTGCAGTGATAAATGGTAGTATGGCATTATTAATATTGGTAATGTTAATATCAGTATTATGTTTTGTAGGATTTGGAATGATGATTTCTGCAACTGCTAAAACCCAAGAGGATTATATACAAATTGTATTGCCAATTGCAATGCCTATGATGTTTATATGTGGCGTGTTCTTCCCAAAAGAAACAATGCCATGGCTTTTACAGAAAATATCCTATGTATTACCATTAACTTATGCAAATGATGCATTTAGAGCAGTAATGTTACAAGGAGCAAATATAAATTTAATTGCTACGGATTTATTGATTTTATTAGCATTTACGGCATTATTCTTTATTGTAGGAGTTGCTAGATTCAATAGGGACATATAAGGAGGAGTATGATATGAAAAAAAATATGAAAAAATTCGAAATAATATTAGTTATTTTGTTTTTATTAGCTGGAACATTATCTTCCATTTCTGCAGCAGAATGGCCAATGTTTCAAAATAATCCAAGACATACGGGATACGTAGCTCAAGATTCATCTTACTCAACACAAACATGGACAACAAATTTAGACGGTTCAATTAAGGCTAATCCAGTATTATGTGCTGATAAACTATATGTGGGAACCGACAAAGGAACATTATACGAACTGGATGCACAAGATGGAAATGAATCATGGACATTTGAAACAAAAGGTTCAATAGTATCAAGTCCTGCAGTATCTGAAAATACATTATATGTAGGTTCAGAAGACGGATACTTATATTCAATTAATACGGACAAAGGTACTGAAAACTGGGAATTTAAAGCAGGTTCAGGTATTGAATCTTCGCCAGCAATCGATTCAACAAAAGTATATGTTGGATCCGATGATGGAAATTTATATGCTATAAATAGGAACAACGGTTCAGTGGCATGGCAATTTAAAACAATGGATGCTGTTAAATCTTCTCCTGTTGTTCATGGAGATATAGTATACTTTGGTTCAGATGATGATAAAGTCTATGCAGTAAATACAAATGATGGTTCATTGGTTTGGTCTCATAATGTGGGGGACAATGTCAGGTCATCGCCTGCTATTGCAAATGGTAATATTTATGTAGGTTGTGATGATAATCAACTTTATGCAATTAATGAGGAATCCGGTAATGAAGTATGGACATTTGATGCAAAAGCTTCAGTTTCATCTTCACCATCTATAGATGAAAAACAATCCACGGTGTATGTTGCAAATGAAAAAGGCAGTATATTCTCATTAGATTTAAGAGATGGGCTTATGAAATGGGAAGTTAGAACTGGCAGTTCCATTAATGGAACACCATCCATATTCGGAAAAAATTTGGCTGTTGGAACTCATTCCGGTAAAATGTTGATGTTAAACAAGTTTTCTGGGCAAGAAGTATGGAATTACAATCCAGGATATATAGACAACATTGCACCTAGTATAACTGCATCCCCAGTAACTAGTGGTGGATCATTATTTATGGCTAGTGAGGATGGAAATGTTTATTCATTAAATACTGATCAAAAAATAAGCCCTATAAGTGTATACACGTATTATATTATTGGATTTATTGTTATTTTAGCAGGTTGTCTTTTTGTTATTAAAAAACTCTTTGATAAACGAAAAAAATAACTAAAACTTTTTTTTACTTTTTTTATGTTTTTAATCTTTTTTATCTGTTAAAAATAGCTTCTTAATGAGGAGGTTATAAAAAATAAAAAATAGAAAGAATTTGTATTTCTATTTCAATTATAGTTGAGTTTATTTGCTTAGTCTAATTTCGATTGCTGATACGTTGGAGGAGGTTCCTTCGTTTCCAACAATTTCTTCAGTACTTATATCTATGCTTTTTACGTCAACATCAGAAATGAATCTGTTTCTTACGATTTCTGCAACATCAACAGCTCGGCTTATTGCTCTTCCTCTTGCTTTTAATATTACTTCTGCAACTCCACTGTTCATTTGTGTAACTACAGCTAAAACGTAGTTCATTACTGGTTTATTTCCTATGTAAACTATATTTTCTTCTGCCATATTTGTTCCTCCATTAGATTAAACTATAATTTTATAGCTTGTTATTTGTTATGTTATTTACTGTATTTAATATTATCTATCTTTGACTTTATGTATTCATAATTTAATTTGGAATAAAGTAATTTAGATTAGTTCTTATTTTTAATCTCTAAGCATTAATAATTTATTTGTTGAACTTAATATAGCATCGATACTTGCTTTTACAATATCCTCATTTGTTGCTCGTCCAGTTGCTTTATTTCCTTCTTCATCTACTGTTATAACAAACACTTCTCCTAATGCGTTTGTTCCACCAGTTATGGCTTCTATGTGGTATTCTTCTAAGTCTATACGGACAATTTCATTAACTAAAGATTGGATTGCATTAAGTGCAGCATCTACCGGACCCACTCCTGTTTCTGCACGATATTTAACAGTTCCATCTATTTCTAATTTAACTGTTGCAGTAGGTAATGTGCTGTCTCCAGTCATGACACTAATACCTAAAAGTTTTATTCTTTCAGTTGTAGGTTTTCCTTGAATAGCTTCAGCAATTGATCTGAAATCAATATCTGTTATTGTTTTACCAGAATCTCCTAATTCTTTAACTTTTGTAAATAATTCGTTAAATTTATCGTCATCTAGATTAATGTTATATTCGTCTAATTTTGATTTTATTGCATTAGCTCCAGTTAATTTACCTAATACAATTCTTCTTTTATGTCCGACTTCTTCTGGGTAGAATGCTTCATAAGTGTTACTGTTTTCAAGTACTCCCTGTACATGAATACCTGCTTCATGTGCAAATGCATTTTCACCAACAATTGCCTTGTTAGGTGGCATTTTAACTCCAGAAATTCTTGCAACAGTTTCAGAAGTATTAACTAATAATTCTGATTTAATGTTTGTTTTGATATTATAAGCTTTGTGTAAGGTCATAACAATTTCTTCAAGTGAAGCATTACCTGCTCTTTCACCTAATCCGTTTATTGTACATTGTGCTTGTTTAGCACCAGCTTCTATGGCTGCAAGAGAGTTTGCTACTGCAAGTCCAAAATCATTGTGACAGTGAACGCTTATTGGTACTGTAATAACTTCTCTTAGATTTGTGATTAGTTCATTCATTTTTCTTGGAATTGTTACACCTACAGTGTCGGGAACATTAATTTTATCTACTCCTGCTTCTTGAACAGCACCGAATACTTCTTTTAGGTAATCAAGTTCCGTTCTTGTGGCGTCTTCACAAGAAAATTCAGCGGTAAGTCCATGATCTTTAATATATTCTACTGCACTTACAGATTTATCTAAAATTTGTTCTTTACTCATTTTTAGCTTATAATCTCTATGGAGGGGTGAAGTTCCAATGAATGTATGTATGTATGTTGCGTTAGCATCTATAGCTTTATCAATGTCTACTGGTAAAGCTCTGGCAAGTCCACTAATTTCTGCATTGAAGTTTCTTTTTGCCGCTTCTTTGAAAGTTTGCTGTTCTCCTGGTGATGCTGCTGGAAAACCCAATTCGATAACATCCACTCCAAGTTTGTCTAATTTTTCTGCGACTACAAGTTTTTCATCAGTTGTTATCGTAACACCAGGTGTTTGTTCACCGTCTCTTAGAGTGGTGTCATAAATCATAACATCTGATGGCGGGTTATAAGTCATTTTATTTTCACTCCTATTAATTTATAATATATATTCTTTTCATCATTTTATTTAACTTTGTCGATTGATTAAAAAATAGTTGAATGGAATTATTAAAAAATTTGTATTAAAAAGTACTTCTTTAACACATAGCAAGGATTAAGGTTGTAAAATTCCTAATTCCTGGAGCTAAACCTAGAATGAATATGGATAATTTTAACATATTTTTTGATGTTTCATCATCAATCATTTTGTCTATAATGTATAATGCAAGTAAGATTAAAACTATTTTTAAAGGGTACATTACAAAAGCCGTTCCACTAAAATTAATTAATAAAGTAGGTAATACGTGCTGTTCATAATAGCCAAAAAAATCCATAGCAACAAATGTTGATGTAGCATCAAAAATGTGTGCTAATAAAACTTCTAAATTGTAGTTTTTTAATAAGGAAAATTTATTTCTAAATACTATAAAAGGACTTGAAATGATAATCCAGCATAATAATTCAAGGATTAATATGGAAAAATTGATTCCGTGATTTAACATTAAAATAATGTTGGGAATACAAATTATTATTCCAACAAAAGATATAACCTTAGAATATTTAATTGAAAAATGTTTTTCGATGTAAATACTAATGAAAAGTAAAAATATGGTTATTAAACCGATAAAAATGTAAATACCTGGTGTAGCAAGCAAATATATTCTGGGATAAACATGATTATCAACTAAAGCTCTACTGGTAGAACCGAATACGATAATTGGAATTAATGGAAAAGTAAGTTCTAAAGGATTTTTATTCAGTTTATTGAAAACTTGGATAATACCTAGGATAATTAAACCTAAAACCACTCCAAAAACAATGGTGTTAAAGGTAGTATACCCTGGATGCAGATAAAAAAAGTGTTCCTTAAGAAAATTTATTATCATGATATTATTTTTCTAATTTTCTTTATTTATCTTTTATAAAAATAAATATTGTAGTAATTTATTTGTACCTTAATAAACATAAGTTTAATATTATAAATATCAAGGAGATAATATGACAGAAACAAATACTATTTTAATTAAAGATACAACAATTATCGCTGAAGACATAATCAAATCATCAATATTGATTGTTGATGACACAATTCAAGAGATTAGTAATGATTTATCTAACAACGATGCTGACAAAGTAATTGATGCATCAGATAAAATAACAATGCCTGGATTAGTAAACACTCATTCACATGTTGCTATGACATTATTAAGAGGAGTAGGTGATGATCAAAGTTTACAAACCTGGTTAAACGAATACATATGGCCTAAAGAAGCAAATTTAAATGAAGAATTAGTTTATTTGGGTTCAAAATTAGCAATGGCTGAAATGATAAAAACAGGTACAACAACATTCAATGATATGTATTTTTTCATGGAAGAAACAGCCAAAGCAGTTGAAGAATCTGGTTTACGTTCAGTACTAGGATATGGTATGATCGATTTATTCGATGAAGAAAAGAGAAAAACTGAATTAAAAGCAACGAGAGATTTGATAAAAAATTGTCACAATACTTGCAACAATAGGATTACTGTTGCAGTATCTCCACATGCACCTTATACATGTTCTCCAGAATTATTAGTCGAATCAAAAAAAATAGCTTCAAAACAGGATTTAAAATTACATATTCATGTTTCAGAAACACAACAAGAAGTTGAAGATATAAAAAAAGATCATGGAAACACTCCATTTGCATATTTGGATGATATGGGAATCTTGGATTCAAACACTATAGCAGCTCATGGAGTATGGACAACAAAAGAAGAAATGAATATACTTAAAGAAAAAGAAGTTTCCATAGCACATAACCCTTCAAGTAATATGAAATTAGCTTCTGGAATAGCACCAGTAAATGAGTATATATCAAATGGTATAAATGTTTCAATAGGTACGGATGGTGTTTCTTCAAATAATAATTTAGACATGTTTAGTGAAATGAAATTGACAGCATTCCTGCAAAAAGTAAACTTATTGGATCCTCAAGTAATGCCAACTCATGAAACATTTAAAATGGCAACAGAAAACGGTGCAAAAGCATTAGGATTAAATACTGGAAAAATAGAAACGGGCAAATTGGCAGATATTGTTTTAGTTGATACGTTAGTACCACATATGACTCCTGTAAGAAATGCACTAAGTAATCTAATTTACTCTTCTTTAGGAACGGATGTAGATACAGTTATTTGTAATGGTCAAATATTGCTTGAAAATAAGGAATTAAAAACAATTAATGAACAAGAAATTATAGAAGAAGTAAGTGAACGAGCTTTTGAATTATAGTTAAATAAAAGACTGAAAGAGGGATGAAAATGAATAATGATATGTTAATAAGATTACTTGAGGAATTTAATTCAAATAATATTCTATTAACTTCATCAAAAAATACAATAGATGATGATTTATTGAATTATTTTACTAATTATCAAAAGAAAGTAACAATAATTAATGAAAAAATGGATAACATTACTGCAAAAAATATCATCATTAAAAATACCCCTCTTTCAGACCAATTGCCTTTAGAAAAGGATTTTGATATAGTTATATTGCAAGATTTTAATTTACCACTAAAAAAACAAATAGAAATATTTGATAATTTCTTTAACTATTTTCCATTAACCGTATTGTATTATGAAAACTGGGGAAGTTTGGACTCTTTAATAACAGAATTAAATTCATATAAACTAAATAATGATTTTTCATTATCTATAAAAATTTTGGATTCTAATGCTAAAATTATTCTTTTATATGTTTATGATGAGAAATTAAATGATAAAATTGAATCCTTTTTGATTAATAATTCTGATTTATCTCATTTTGGACTAAATGACACTTCTGAACAATTTATAGAATTGTCAGAAAATATAAGAAGAATGAGAAAAGACATTCTAGAAATCAAAGAAGAAAACTCTGATAAAAACAAACTATTTGGTTCTATTGATGATTATAAAGGAGACGGAATAATCTCTGGTTGGATAATGGGATTCAATTCCGAAAATAATAAAATTAGGATAATTATTGATAATCAAAAATTTTCATTAGGAGTAAATTCAAACACATCTGAAAAAGAAGTTAATACTTTTATATTTTCAGTACCTGAACAGTTCATTGATAATGATGTGCATAATATAATATTGATGGATGAAATATCAAACAGAATAATATCTGAGCGTAATATGCTGTTAAATAATGAGAAAAAAGAATTAACTGTTATAAATGATTATTCAGATAACATATTGAAAAATCAGTATGAAACCCAATATTTCAGTAACATACACAAATCTCTATTTGACAGGATACGTTCTAAATTATATCCGTTTTCATTATTGCTTCACAGACATAAGGTGGGCGGATTAAAAAATGCCTTAATCACAATAAAAGCATATCCTTTGTTAAAACTACATGACGTATTTGATGTTGGTTATTACATACAACAAAAACCTGAAATATTGTATGGGGGAGTGGACGTTTACTTGCATTATATCTATCATGGAAGTAACGAAGGACTAAAACCAAGTAAAAACTTTGATGGAGTCGAATATTTAAAATTGAATCCCGATTTAAAAAATATTAAATTAAATCCATTAATTCATTACTTGTTATATGGTAAGGCTGAAAATAGGTTTATTAATCAGGATGAACAGGAAGGTAATCCAGTTGTATTGGCTTCTAATAATTCCAATATTAAAGGTGCTTTTCAATCTTTTTTTTCAGATTCAGTACTTGAAGGTTGGGTTGCTGAATTAGGTAATAATAAACCACTTAAAGCTAAAGTATTAATCGATAATCAAGTAATAGAAATAACGGCAGATATTTATAGGCCGGATTTAAAGCAAAATGGTATAAATGAGGGAAGGCATGGTTTTAAAGTAGTTGTTCCTGAAAAATTTATTGATGGTTTTGAGCACACGATACAATTAACAACACTTGATGATGAGGTTGTTACTACAATAAAACATACTTGGGAAAAGCCTAATTATGAAAATACGATACAAAGATTTTTGGCATTTTCAATGACTTCCCCGGTAATATCATTGCCATTAAGTGAAGCAGAGAAAAAAATTTTAGCAGTTATGGAAAATATTGCAAATTATTTATGTACACAAATACCTGAAGATAAACCTTTGGTTTCAGTAATTATGCCAGTATATAATAGATCTGATTTAGTATCTAATGCAATTAAATCAGTTCTCAATCAATCCTATGACAATTTTGAATTAATTATAATAGATGATGGAAGTACTGATGATACAATCAATCAAATAAATAAGTTTAAGGATAAACGTATAAAATTGTTAAAAAATGAAGAAAATAGGGGAGTGTCTTATTCAAGGAATAGGGGTTTAAAAGAATCTAAAGGAAGATACATAACTTATCTTGACTCAGATAATGATTGGGATGAAAGGTACGTCGAAGCGGTAGTGGGAGCATTTACTGTAAATAAAGATGCTGATGCAGTATACTCTGGACAATTAATATATAAAAGAACAAGATATAATCTTGATTCAATACGTTTTGGAGCATTCAACAAAGGATTACTTTCAAACAATAATTATATTGATTTGAATGCATACGCACATACACGGGAATTATATGAGAAAGCGGATGGCTTTGATGAAAATCTTGAACGATTTGTTGATTGGGATTTGATATTAAAATATTCTTTATTCGGAAAAACATATTCTATACCCGTAGTATTGTCAAACTATTATTATTATGTGGCAGATAATGCAATTTCTGATGATGTAACATTAGCGGATACTATTGAAATTATACCTGAAAAACATAAACAACGTTTAGAAAAAATTAATTATAATCTCAAATTAAATAAGGGAGTCAGTGTAATAATTCCAAGTTATGAATCATTAAATGATTTAAAAGAATGTTTAAATTCTTTATTTGAATTCAAATCAGAACTTTTGGAAATAATCGTGGTGGATAACAATTCCAGTGAAAATGTAAAAAATTATCTAAAATACCTAGAATCCAAAAATAAGATCAAATTAATCTTAAATGATACTAATTTTGGTTTTACATACGCAGTCAATCAGGGAATAGAATTATCTAAAAAAGATAATGACATTCTTTTATTAAATAATGATGCAGTAATAACAGAAAATGCAATAGAAATATTACAACATGAAGCATACATGCTTGATAAATGTGCAATGACTGTTCCTCAACAGATATTGCCACCAAAAACAAACACCATTAATGTTCACGTGCCATATGCAACAGAAAATAATGAAATTGATGTTAATTTATCACATTATCATAAAAATATAATTAATCTCCCATTATATCATAACGGGGAATACACTGAACTTAGCTTTGCACCATTTTTCTGTGTATACATTAAAAGAGAAATTTATGATAAATCATTAGGTCTTGATGCAGAACTGGGAAGACATTACCGTTCGGACATGATATTCTGTAATTATGTGAGGGAAATAATGGGATATAAAATTTATCATGTTTCTAATTCAAGAGTTTATCACAAACTACAAAAATCCACACAAGAGTTGGAAGAAAAATCTGTAGGGGAACATGATTTATTGTTTAAACAGAACAGATGGTCCAAGAAAGAACAGGAAAAGTATGGATTTAAACAAGCACGATGGGATGTTGATAAAAAACAATTTGTAGAACCAGAAATAATAATCAAAGAATATACATTAACCCAGATAGAAGAAATGGAAAATGCATTAAATAATCATAAAACAATTATAATTCCAATTTATAATGCATTTGACGAAACAAAAAAATGTATAAATAGTGTTTTAGAATATACTGAAGGAAATTATGAATTGTTGTTAATAAATGATTGTAGTATTGATTCAAGAGTGAAAACTTATCTTGATGAAATTAAGGGTAAATATCCTCAAATAAAGGTAATCCATAACCAAACAAACAAAGGTTTTGTTGCAACAGTAAATGTTGGTTTTGAAAATTCAATTGGTGATGTAATAATTTTAAACAGTGATACCATTGTAACTAAAAATTGGTTAAGAAAATTAACAATATCGGCATATCAAAGTGGAGAAATAGGAACAGTTACTCCAGTATCAAATAATGCAGGGGCATTTAGTGTACCAAATAGAAGCAAATCAAATCCTATTCTAAATAACTTAACAATTAATCAGATGGCACAAATAGTTGAAGAAAACTCTAATAAAACTGTTATAGAAACTCCAACAGGTAATGGTTTCTGTATGTATATTAAACGTGATGTCATAACAGAAGTGGGTAATTTTGATGAAAATACGTTTGGGAAAGGTTATGGGGAAGAAAATGATTTCTGTATGAGGGCATTAGAGAAAGGATGGAAACATATCGTGGATGATAGTGTATACATTTATCATAAAGGAAGTACTTCCTTTAAAGAGGAATCAAAAGAATTATTATCAAGTCATTTGAAGATTTTGGAATCAAAATATCCTACATACATGGAAGAAGTACATCAGTTCCTCAAATCAGGAGTCTTTAACAATTCATGTACAAAATTACAAAATACAATATCATCCATGGCTGAGAATAAAAGATATAAAAAGATTTTATTTGTTCTACATGAAGGAATAGGTGGTTCAATATACTTTACAAACGATTTAATATCTAAAATATCAAAATATTATGACTGTTATGTATTATTGTCTTCCGGTTCTCAAATAACTTTAAAACAATGGAAAAATGGATTATTTAAAAGATTAAAAACGTGGAGTACAAATGGACAATGGCATGTTGACTATTATTACATGGAAACATTCAAGGAAATATATTTTAATGTACTAACTTCATTAAATGTCGACTTAATTCACATTCAACATTTAGTAAAACACTCCTATGATTTATTTGACTTAATAAAAGAGTTGAAAATCCCATATGTAATAAATTTGCATGATTATTATTATATATGTCCTTCATTAAACTTATTAAATGATCAAAATCAGTATTGTGAAGGAAAATGTAATTCAACAAATCAATGTGATTTACCAATACCTGCATTAAATAATGCTCCAGTAATTAATCAAATGCAGGATTCATGGAGAAAAATTAATAAAGAATTGCTTGGCAATGCAGAAAAATTAATAGTTCCAACAAATTATGTAAAAAAAGTTTATTCTGATGTTTATCCAAATATATCTTCTAAAATTGATATTATAGCTCATGGGCAGGACTTATTAGAAAATAAACAATTATTAAGTAAATGTCCTTCACATAATGAGAAAATAAGAGTAGTAATACCTGGTAATATTGGAATATCCAAGGGAGCATTATTATTCAAACAAATTAAAATGTATGATATAAACTCTCAAATTGAATTTCATTTCTTAGGGGTTACACATGAATCAATAACAGAAAATGAAGGAATATTGCATGGAACATATGAAAGGGAAGATTATGCAAAAATCATAAAAGAAATCAAACCTTCATTAACTGGAATATTTTCTCTTTGGCCAGAAACATTTTCATACACATTAAATGAATCCTGGAATTTAAATATACCTGTAATAGCCACTAACATCGGAGCTTTAAATGAAAGAATAGAGGATAGAAAAACAGGATGGTTAGTTGATTTGGATGCTAAAAAGATTTATGATAAAATAATCGAAATATCTAACAATAAGATTGAATATGATTCAGTTGTAAATAATATAAAAAATATTAAAACAAAGACATTAAAAGAAATGATGCAAGATTATGAAAAAATTTATCAACAATTACTAAATGAATGACTATTTTTTTAATAATTGGGGGGGGTGATTAATTCACCCAAATATGTTGCTAAATCCCGCAAATGATATTAATTGTTGGAATTTATCATTGGGTACAATTTGAATATTTCCAATTAAGTATTGTCCTGTTATTGTTGCAATCAATTCAATTTTCTTACCACCACTTTTTGTAGCATTAATAATACCATCAGCAAGGCCTTCTATTGCATCTCCACGTGTAGCACCATTTTTGTCTTGATCGTTACGTAAAAATGAAAGTGAATCACTAGTTACTTCCTGACCATTTGAATAAACAGGACCTACAGCACTAATCATTGCATCAATAGCATCGGGTGTAACAGCTACAACAACATCACTACTCATGTTTGTATTATATTTTACAATTTGTTGAGCACGAGCAGCACCATCTTCTAAACTGGAAGTCCATAATGAATCATGTAAATACCAATGGTCAACGCCTTCTCTTACTAAATCTGGTGGAGGTGTTAATGAAGGATCATACATTCCTCCTGGATAAATTGGAGTTACCTCTCCTAGTTTACCATCATTTAATTCTATGTTAAAAGCCATATCAACTGCACCAACACCCTCACGTTGTTCACTAGGATCAACACATAAGACTAAAATGTTATGATTTCCAGAAAATGCTGATTTTCCTTGTTGATAATTCACAAAGATACTTACTCCCATTATTATGAGTATAATAACTATAATGGCTAGAACTTTATTTTTTTTCGAAACCATATTTTTTTCCTTCTTAATCAATGTTAACTTATAGTTAAGTATATTGCCTTTTATGTTAATTATTTTTTGGATATTAATTAATGAAAGGTTTTTTATTGATGAATTAAAGATATATAAATAATATATATTATGGGAGTAATTATATGAGAGTACCAAATAGTATTAGGAATACTAATGAATTTCAAAAAGCGAGAGTTTTGAAACATCAGTTTGCTGATTCAAAAAACAAATTCAAAGACAAATTTTCTCAAACAATTAAGGAAACATTTAGAAAGAAACGTATTTTGTCTAAATCTCAAAAAGATGAGTTAATCCGGTTAATAAATCAGGATAATGAAGAATCAACAATTCCTAAATTAAATAAAACTCCATTGGTCTCAGTAATAGTAGTAAATAGAAATGGTGCCTCTCATTTAACTAGATTGCTTAACTCCTTTGTGGAAGTAACAGACTATCCTAACTATGAAATAATTATGGTGGATAACGATTCAACAGATAATTCTATTGAAATTATAGAAAGTCATGATGAATTACCACTAACATTAATTAAAAACGAAAAAAATGAAACATTTTCATATGCAAATAACCAAGCAGTAGATATTTCAAAAGGTGAATATCTACTATTTCTTAATAACGATATTAAACCATTAAAAGGATGGTTAACCCATCTTGTAAACACGATGCAAACAAATGAAGGTGTGGGAGCAGT
Source organism: Methanosphaera sp. (assembly GCA_017430835.1). Next base: position 56,380 of record JAFRMD010000019.1, on the reverse strand, counting down.
CGGTGCAAAATTAATATATCCTGAATGCGGAAGTTCTAAAATTAATAGGGAAAAATCTTACATGCTTCAACATACTGGGATAATATTTAAGGAAACAGATGGTTATATAAAACCATTTAATAGAGATAATGCTGTAGAATATGCAGATGTGGATAACAAATCACAAGAAGAAGAAATTATTGCTGTTACAGCAGCAACAATGTTAGTTAAAAAATCTACCTATCAAGAAGTAGGTGGATTTGATAATAGTTATGTATATGGATACGAAGATGTGGATTTGTGTTTAAAACTATATAAAGCAGGTTATAAAAACATTTATAATCCTAATGCAATGTTATATCATTATGAATTTGGAACTCAAGAAAAAGATAATAAAAAAGAAGTCAGAGATAGAAGATTAAATAATCAACGAATATTTATTAACAAATGGAACAAATGGCTTCGAAAAGAATTATTTGAAGACAAATTAAACAATCGTCAAATATTTACCAATACTCCATTTACAGTTTCATTTGTAGTAACTCAAGCTGATGAAAACACGACCGCTGGAGATTACTTCACAGCATTAACATTAGCAGAACAATTAAAAAAATTTGGCTGGAACATTAAGTATCAAGCACAAAGAAAATCTAAAGGACAACGTGACTGGTATCATGTGGACGAGGATGTTGATGTTCTCATATCCTTATTGGACAGATATGATTTAACAAAAGTCGAGTGTTCAAACGGTTTATTAATCAAAGTAGCATGGTTGAGAAACTGGTTTGAAAGATGGACGGATCATCCATACTTTAAAAAGTATGATATAGTACTGGCTAGTAGTAATATTGCCTGTGAATACATAAAAAACAAAGTAGGCATGGATGCAATATTGTATCCATTAGCAACAGATCCTGAAATGTTTAACAATCAAGTTCAATCTAAAGAAGAATATGAATGTGATTACTGCTTCACGGGAAGTTATTGGGATGCAAAACGTGAAATAATTGATTGTTTAAATCCAGCCATGATGCAGTATAAATTTAATTTATATGGAGCAAATTGGGAAAAGATTCAAAAATTATCTGGATATATGATTGGGTTTGTTAATTATAAGGACATGCCAAAGGTATACTCTTCAACAAAGATAGTTCTTGATGATGCAAACCATGTAACTAAAGAATTTGGTTCAGTAAACAGCAGAGTTTTTGACAGTACTGCTTCAGGAAAGTTAATATTTACTAATGGTACAAAAGGTAACAATGAGTTGTTCGATGGAAAAATACCAGAATATCATTCAGAAAAAGAATTAAATGAATTGCTTGAATATTACTTAAATAATCAAGAAAAAAGAAGTAAAAAAATTAAAGAATTGCAGGATATAGTATTAAACAATCATACTTATGAAATTAGAGCAAATTCTCTGAGGGACATAATAATTGACTATTTGAAATCCAAAAAAATAGTAATAAAAGTGCCAGTTCCTAATTGGAATGAAATACATAAATGGGGAGATTATTATGTGGCTGAAGGATTAAAAGAGGAATTTGAAAAAAAAGGTTATGTTGTGAAAATACAGGTTCTAAATGAATGGGGGGATCGTTCTGATTCTTTAGCAGACACAGTGTTGGTACTTAGGGGATTATCTAAGTATAAGCCGAAAGTACAACACTTTAACATAATGTGGAATATATCTCATTCGGACTTAATTACTCTACAAGAGTACGAGGAATATGACCATGTATATATAGCATCAAAATATTGGACAGAATTTATAAAGTCTAAAGTAAATTGTCCAGTGGAATGTATGCTTCAATGTACAAATATTAATAAGTTTTATCCGGAATATAATTCCCAATATGAATCAGAATTACTTTTCGTAGGAAATTCACGGAAAGTCTATAGAAAAATTTTAAAAGATTTACTTCCAACAAAATATGAATTATCAGTTTATGGTGCTGATTGGGAAGGATTAATCAATAAAAGATACATTAAAGGAAAGCATATACCAAATAATGAGCTACGTCAGGCATATTCTTCATGTAAAATTTTATTAAATGATCACTGGGATGATATGAGAGAAAAAGGTTTTATATCAAACAGAATTTTTGATGGGATAGCCTGTGGTGCTTGCATAATATCTGATGACGTTGAAGGATTGGATGAATTATTCCCGGGTTATGTATATACTTATAAAACTAAAAGTGAACTAAACAAATTAGTAAATGAAAAAATATGTGAGGATAAGAAGAAAAATCATTTAATTATTAAAGGTCACACTTATAAAGACAGGGTTGAAAAATTTTTAGAGATTATTGATTAATCGTTAATTTTTAATTATGGAAATATTTAAAACTGTTGTTAAATAAAAATGATAGTAATAGTGATGTTTAATAATAATGTTTTCATATATTATTAATATTCTAGAAAAGAGGATTTATTATGGAAAAGGTTGATGTAAGAATAAGAAGAATTTCCAACTTTAATAAGTATAAATCTTTATTAAGTGAATTAGTTCGAAGAGATGTCAAAAAGAAGTATAGAAATTCAGTATTGGGTGTTCTTTGGAGTTTTCTTGATCCATTATTTAGTATGATAGTAATGACAATTGTATTTTCAACAATTTTTAAAAGAGTTCCTAATTATCCGGTTTATTATTTGTCTGGTGGTTTAGCTTTAACTTTATTTTCAAGTGGATCAACTCAAGCTATGAAGAGTATGATAAGTTCAGCTAGTATTTGGAAATCAATTTATGTTCCAAAATACTTGTATGTTTTATCATCGGTTTTATCCAATTTCATAACGTATTTGTTATCATTAGTTATCTTATTTATATTGATGGCAGTATTGCATGTACCATTTACGATTTACATAATATTTGCTAGTTTACCAATATTTATCTTAATATTGTTGACATTTGGAGCAGGTTTGATAATGGCTACATTGAATGTGTTTTTCAGAGATATGCAACATTTATATTCAGTATTAATGATGATTTTAATGTATGCAACTCCAATTTTTTATCCACCCGATGTATTACCTGCTAAATTTAGATTTATTCAAACATATAATCCTGTATGTCAAATAGTTTTTTGTCTGAGGGATTGTTTTTTATATGGTAAGTTATATGGTTTATATAATATTCTTTATCCAACAGTATGTGCAATTATATTTGTTACAGTTGGATTATTATTGTTGAACAAGTACCAGGATAGGTTTATTTTATATGTATAGAGAGGTTTCATATGTCAAAACCAGTTATTGATGTAAAGAATGTTAGTATGGAATTTAATTTAAATCAGGAGAATACTGACAGTTTAAAAGAGTTTGTAATTCGTTTTATTAAGAAAGAATTGCATTTTCAATCATTTTGGGCGTTGAACAATGTTTCTTTAAAAATTTATCAAGGGGAAAAAGTAGCATTTATCGGGACAAATGGTGCTGGAAAAAGTACTTTGCTAAAAATTATATCGGGTGTTATTAAACCAACTAAGGGAACTGTAAAAACTAGAGGTCAAATAGCACCATTATTGTCATTGGGTGCTGGTTTCGACCCATCTTTTACTGGAAGGGAGAATGTATTCTTAAATGGATCAATTTTGGGGCATTCGAGAGCTGAAATGGAGGAAAAATTTGATGACATAGTTGATTTTTCTGAAATCGGTGATTTCATTGATTCTCCAGTAAAAAATTATTCTTCAGGTATGAAATCACGTTTAGCTTTTTCTATTGCAACTAGTGTTAATCCGGATATACTTATTCTTGATGAAGTTTTATCTGTTGGGGATGCTACATTCAGAGATAAATGTAAAAATAGAATGTCTAATATGATGGAAGGAAGTTCTTCTTTAATTTTTGTTTCTCATTCAATTGGTCAGGTCAGACAAATGTGTGATAAAGCAATTTGGTTACATAAAGGTTCAGTTATAGCTTCAGGGGAAGTAAATGAAGTATGTGACTTGTATGAGACATATGTAAGGAATAGGTAACCTTCTTTATTTTAATAATTTTTTTAGGAGTCTAATATGGATGCTTATATCAACTCTAATGTTACAATAGTAATTCCTAATTTTAATAATAGAAATCTTCTTGAAAATTTGTTATTATCTTTAAAAAATGTTATTGATTATTCGAATATTATAATAGTGGATAATAACTCTTCTGATGATAGCATTAACTTTATAAAAAATAATTATCCTGACATTAAATTGATAGAAAATGATGAGAATAAAGGTTTTGCTTATGCAGTTAACCAGGGAATACTGTTAGTTCCAACAGATTTTGTTTTTTTATTAAATAATGACACTGTTGTTGAGAAAGACACAATTTTCCATCTTTTAAAAACTATTTCTACTTCTGATGACATTTTTTCCGTATCGTCAAAAATGATTCAATATCATAATAAAGAACTTATTGATGATGTTGGGGATGAGTATACCATTTTTGGTTGGAGTAAGAGAAGAGGATATGGTAAATCAGTAGAGTCTTATATTGAAGATGAGGAAGTTTTCAGTGCCTGTGCAGGTGCAGCATTATATAGGATGTCAGTTTTTGATGAAATAGGTTTGTTTGATGAAAATTTTGAAAGTTATGTTGAAGATATGGATATAAGTTTTAGGGCTCGATTGCATGGTTTCAAATCATTCTATTCTGCTAAATCAATAGTGTATCATTATGGGAGTGCTTCAACTGGGTCACGATATAATTCGTTTAAAGTAAGAATTTCTGCAAGAAACAATATTTATTTGATTTATAAGAATATGTCCTTTTGGATGAAAATTGTGAATTGTATTTTTTTAATTATTGGATTTTTTATCAAATATTTATTTTTTCGACATAAAGGATTTGGCAGTGAATATTATTCAGGATTAAGGGAAGGTTTACGAACATGCAATAAATTAACAAAAACAAGTTCATCCTTTAAACATTCTTTTAAAACAGAATTATTAATGATTAAAAACACATTAACATATTTAAAATAGGGATATTATGGATTTATCAATTATTATAGTAAACTATCGTACATATGAATTGACAAAACAAACTATTTATTCAGTTATTCAAACGGTTAATGGTATTGATTATGAAATCTTTGTTGTAGATAATGATTCTAATGATGGCAGTTTGGAGTCATTAATGTCTGATTTTAAAGAACAACAACTGGTAAAATTCATAAAAAATGATAATAATGAGGGATTTGCTGTAGCAAATAATTTGGCCTTAAAAGAATCTTCTGGAGAATTTGTTTTATTATTGAATAGTGATGTTGTTGTAAAAAAAGATACAATTAATGAATGTTTAAATTACATTAAATCTCATGAAAATATTGGAATTTTGGGTTGTAAAGTTTTGTTACCTGATGGAAGTTTGGATAAAGCATGTAGGAGATCTTTTCCAACAGTATCGGTTTCATTTTATAGGATGATGGGTTTATCCAAATTATTTCCAAATAGTCAACGATTTAATCAATATAATTTATCATATCTTGATGAAAATGGTACATATCCTTTGGATTGCGTTGTAGGGGCTTTTATGTTAATAAGAGGTAATCTTTTTAGACAATGTGGTGGATTGGATGAGACGTATTTCATGTATGGTGAGGATATTGATATATGTTATCAAATAAAAGAATTAGGTTATGATGTTTATTATTATGGTAAATTTGAAATAATTCATTATAAAGGGGCTAGTGGTAAAAATAAGCGTTTATTATATGAATTTCATAAGTCTATGGAAATATTTTATAATAAATTTTACAAAGATGAAAACAATATTTTCATTAACAGTATAACTTATTTTGGAATTTGGTTTTCTTATTATATTAAATATTTACTGTTATTATTTAAAAATAATTCTTAATTTTGTTCTTTTTTTAAACTTATTTTTTTTAATATTTTTTTTTTAATTTTGAATTTTAAACATTTTTATTATCTATGAGTTACAAAACTTTATATATATTTAAGTGATATTATGATTAGGGAAAATCAACAGTTATTTAACTTTTTAAATGTATTTTTTGATGTAATTGTGCTTTTTATGTCAACAATATTCATCACTTCTCCATTTTTTGCCAAAATAACTGGTTTTAGTTATGTATTTAACTTTAGAACAATGGTGATATTTTATATCATACTAATCCCTACTTATTTAATACTTTATTCTAGGTTCACTTTATATACTCCTCAGAGAACAAACAGAACTATATTTTCTGAATCTTCCAAAATTACCGAAGCAAACTTCTTTGAATTTATTTTACTATTAATATTGGCAGTAATAAAGATTATTCCAGTACCAGAAATGTTTCTGATATTTTTCTTTGTAATAAATACTCTTTTGGCATCAATTGAACGGGGTATGGTAAGAACTTTTTTACGTGTAATGCGTTCAAAAGGTTTCAATATTAAATACGTTTTGATAGTTGGTGCTGGAGAAGTTGGTATACGATTGGTAGATACAATTCATCAAAACACCTATCTAGGTTATCAGGTAATAGGTTTCTTGGACGATAAGGCAAAAGGAACAGTTAATGGTGTCAAGATAATTGGAAAGGTTGGTGATATCCAGAAAATATTAGCTTCAGATCAAATAATTGATCGGGTAATTATGAGTATATCCCCTAGACATTTTAAAACATTAGAATATTTGATGGCAACCTGTGAAAAAATGGGTGTTCGTGCAGATATTGTTCCAGATTATTACAGATATGTGACATCACATCCTAATATTGAATTATTGGATGGAATACCATTAATAAGTGTTAGATATTTGCCTTTGGATATATTTTATAATAATATTGTTAAAAGATTATTTGATATAATATTCTCAATATGTGCCTTAATTATTTTGTCACCTTTATTGTTAATTGTTTCATTAGCTATAAAATTATCATCTTCAGGCCCTATAATATATAAACAAGAGCGTGTTGGAGAAGATGGAAAATTATTCCTGATTTATAAATTTAGGAGTATGTATACAGAAAATGAGTATATAGATGATAAACGTTGGACTCAAAAAGATGATCCTAGAATAACTCCTATTGGAAAATTTATTAGAAAGTATAGTGTTGATGAATTGCCTCAATTATATAATATAATCAAAGGTGATATGAGTCTTATTGGTCCACGCCCTGAAAGACCATATTTTGTAAATAAATTTAGAGAGTCCGTTCCGAAATATATGATTAAACATCATGTTAGACCTGGAATGACAGGTTGGGCTCAAATTAATGGATATAGAGGAAATACTTCTATAGTTAAAAGAATTGAATACGATATTTATTATGTGGAAAATTGGTCAATATTTTTAGATATTAGAATATTTATTAAAACAATACCTACATTATTAAATGATAAGAATGCGTATTAATTCATATAATTTTTTTGAAGTTGATTTTTATGAATGTTAATTTAAAACAGAAATATTATTTATTTATTCCCATTCTATTGGCTTTTTTACTAGTAGTATATGTAACATTAAGTAATAATTGGCCATTTAGTTGGGATATATACACACATATTAACTATGCATTAGCATATGTAAATAATGGTATTACAAACGTTGATCCATTTTTAAATGCACCTAAAGGAAAACAAATCGGATATCCTCCATTGTTTCATATAATTTTAATATTATTTGCTTGTGTATTCAAATTAGGATTTATAAACGCTGCAAAATTGTTCCAAATATTATTTTCAGTAATTAACATGGCATTGGTTGTTTATGTTGGATACAAATTAAAAGATGAATTAACTGGTATTGCAGCAGGTTTGTTGTTACTTTCTAGTTTCATGTTTACTAGGATGATTTTACCTATTCCGGAAACTGTAGCATTAATATTTTTTACTTTATCGGTTTATCTGTGTTATCAGGCTTGTACTTTAAAAGTAGATAAATATGCAATATTTGCTGGAATTTGTGCATTGTTAATGTTAGTGACACATTTTTCTACATTTGTATATTTCATGATATTGATTACAGTTCTGATGTTGGGATACATGATTGTCTCTAAGAATATGAATGTCTTGCGTTATTATCTGTTAGTCATAATTCCTGTTATTATATTGGGTGTATTGGCAATGATAGCTTTAGCCATTATCAGTCCGTCCCATTTTTCACACATATTTTCAGGAATATACACTATTGCAACTAATCCTATGAGTCTATTTATGGGTCAGGTAGCAATGGGTTTAGAACGTTACATTAAATGTATTGGAATTTTACCATTAGTGTTTTCAGTAATTGGTTTAATATTGTCTGTAAAAAATAAAGAATTTTTATTTGTAACAATTTGGGGAATACTTGCATTCCTATTCAGTAATCTGCATTGGTTTGGAATACCTGTGTACACATTCCGAATGTTGGTTTATTTGATTATTCCTATGGTTATTTTGGGGGGTTATGCCGTATCAGTTTTCAGTGAAAAACTTCAACCAACAAAAAAGAACTTTGGTGTTTTATTGATTATAGCTTTGATAATATTGTCAGTAATCTTTGCTTTCACATCAATAAATGATGATTCTTTTAAAATTTCAAGTGCAACAACTGAAGAATCATCTTATCAAATAGCTCCACCTACATCTGACGAGGAAGAATTAATAAATTGGTTCAATACGCAGGATAACAACAAATCAGTTTTAATAAATAATCTATATTTGGGAACAGTAATTTCAAGTGTTAACGAAATACCACTTCATTACTCATTTGATGTTTACACGAATAAGACATTATCCAAGTCTTCACAAAGTTCATTGGAAAAAGAAAATATAGGATACATAGTGTATGATAAGAAATTAGTTGTAAACAATACGAAAGAATATGATGATTTGCATGTAGAATATCTTGAAGGAAGTTATTATCCATCTTATTACTTTACTAAAAAAATAAATAAAAAGAATTTTGATACAATTGAATTACCTAATACTAAAAAGGTATTTGAGAATGATAGGTTTATTGTATCTGAAGTAATATAATAAATAGGTGTAAAAATGAATATATCAATTGTAGGCACTGGATATGTGGGATTAGTAACAGGAACCTGTTTTTCAGAAATGGGAAATGAAGTTTACTGTGTAGATGTCATTGAAGAAAAAATAGAAGCATTAAAAAAGGGCATTGTTCCAATATATGAACCAGGTTTAGAGGAAATGATTAAACGGAATTATGCACAGGGAAATTTACATTTCACAACAAACTTGAAGGAAGGGCTAGAAAATTCTGACATATGTTTTATTGCAGTTGGAACTCCTATGGGTGAAGATGGAAGTGCTGATTTACAATATGTCCGGCAAGTAGCTCAGCAAATAGGTCAAACAATGGTTCATGATATGGTGGTTGTTGATAAATCCACCGTACCTGTGGGAACAGCAGATGAAGTTGAAAAAATAATATATGATGAATTAGAAAAAAGAAATAAATCTTTCAATGTGCAAATAGTTTCTAATCCTGAATTTTTAAAAGAGGGCAATGCCGTTAATGATTTTATGCACCCTGAACGAGTGGTAATTGGGACAGATGATGAATATGCAAAAGATATAATGAACATATTATATGAACCATTCACAAAAAATCATGAAAGGATGATTGTCATGGATGTCAGAAGTGCTGAAATGACTAAATATGCATCAAATTCCATGTTGGCAAACAGAATCTCATTCATGAATGAAATGGCTAATATTTGTGATAAAATAGGAGCTAATATTGATTATGTTAGGAAAGGAATGGGCAGTGATTCAAGAATAGGTTCAAGTTTTTTATATCCTGGATGTGGCTATGGGGGAAGTTGTTTCCCAAAAGATGTTACTGCATTAATCAAAACTGCAACTGATGTGGGTTATGTTCCTCAATTACTAAAAAGCGTTGAAACAGTAAACAATAATCAAAAATATTATGTAATTAACAAAATTAAAGAAGTTTTGGGAGAAGATTTAAGCAATTATACTTTTGCAATCTGGGGATTGGCATTTAAACCAGAAACGGATGATATGCGTGAAGCACCTTCAATAATTATCATTAAAGAATTATTAAAATCTGGAGCAAAAGTAAAAGCTTATGATCCTAAAGCCATGGATGTTGCAAAGGAATATTATTTCAAAGATTTGGATATAACCTATTGCAAAGATAGATATTCTGTTTTAGAAAATTCGGATATTTTGGTTCTAGTAACTGAATGGAAAGAATTTAGAAGTCCTGATTTTAATAGAATCAAAGCAAATCTCTCTAAAAATATTATATTTGATGGTAGAAACCAGTTTAAAAATAGTTACATGAAAAAATTAGGATTTGAATATTTTGCTGTAGGAAAATAACCTACAACAAAACTTTTTTTTAAAATTTTATCGTTTGTATTTACTTAGTTTTCTGAGGCTGTATCATTGTCTTCTTTCGTATCTGAATCATCCAATTCAATATCATCCTCTTCAATGTATCCTGATTTAGCATATAAGTGACGTATTTTATAAGGTTCATCATTTGTATATAAAACGAATCTAATATCTTTTTTACCATTACTCATTGTAAGGTTCTCTTGGATAATTTTACTTTCACCATTAGTAAGTTGAATCTCTTTTTCATATATTGTGTCATCAGTTGTATCGTTGTTTATTTCAATAGTTAATGTATAATCCATATCTTTATTTTCGTTATTTGTAATGTTCATAGTTAAATTAATAACTTCACCTTCAGTAAAATTATAGTAACCCTCTTCATCAGGATTTTCATGAACACCACTAACTGTAAATGTAGTGTTTCCCTGATATAATTCAGTATTATTGTCTACATTTCCCGTACCTATAAATAATCCTGATGCTATGGCTCCACATACTGCAATAATTGTAAGTATAACAATTAAATAATTCACTGCAGAGTTTGAAAACCGCTCAGATGAATCTACCTCTTTAATTCTAATATAATATGCTGGTAATAATATTATAAAAGTAATTACAATCAACACTATTGAAACATGTCTCATATTAAGGTATTGTTCAATATGAACAAGTATGATTCCTATTGTTGATGTCATAATTAAACTAATGAATATGGCAATACCAAGACGTTCCATTATTCTTAATTCATCTCTATAAGGAATTACAATATTTATTATCAGATACCCTGGAATTAACATTATGAATGGAATACAAAGTTCAAACCATAATGGAAAACCACTAAAAGGTGGAACTTCCATACCTATATATGAAATCACACACAATGCTGCAATGACGATTAGGATAATATTAACTTTTTTATCACTGAATTCTTCAGGGGCTTCTCTTTGTTTTCTTTGAGTAATATGTTGTACATATGTAATTATTCCTAAAAAAATTGATATTAATGATAAAAATATTAATATTCCAGTAGCAGTCATATTCAAATAATTAGTAATTATGGTACTAATTAATGAAAATATCAGACCGAAAGCAATTATTAAACCCACTTTCCGTGTTATTTGTTTTAAAGTTAACAGAGGTAATAATGTATGAGTAGCAAAAAATCCAACTATTATAAAGTTTAAAGCGAATAATCCTACAAACAAATACGTGTTAGTTACAAGTTTAAATAAACTCAATATGAGGGGGATTAATGTTAATATTAATAAGATAACAAAATTCTTTTCTGGTTTTTTGAGTATATCGCTCCCTCCTTATTGTTATAGTATATATAATATATAGATGTATTAGTTTTTAAATTTTTTTATTAATTTATTATTAGAAACAGGTGAATTTTTGAAGTGATTTTTTTTTGGGTTGAAGAATTGTTGAAAGAATTATATACGAAGATTAGTATATATAATTATGATAATAAATAAACATTCTATTTAGTTTAATAATGTTATTTATGAAACAAATACTAATAAGGATGATAATTTATGGATGAAAAAGAAATATTGTTTATATTAATACCTATAATAGTCATACTTTCGGCTGTGGTGGTTTCAGGCAATATGCTTGATTTTGATAGGGATTTTGATGATGATTTGATTTCTATTAATGCTGTGACAAATGCATCATTAAATAAAACAGTGGATAATAATAAAACAAATAACAATACAACTATTAAGACGGATGAAAGCGTGATTTCTCCAGACACATCAGGTGCAAATCCACAAAAAGCTTCAACTACATCATCAAATGTTCAGAAAGTTCCAAGCTCTTCATCATCTAGTTCTGGAAGTAGTTCTGCTTCAAGCAGTTCCAGTTCATCTTCTAGTTCTAGTAGTTCTGGTGATAGTGGAGGTTCTGGAGATTCAGGTAGTTCTGGAAGTAGTGGAAGTTCTGGCGGTTCAAGTAGTAATTATGGTACATACAGTGGAGGTCAATCCTCAACCACTACTTCTTCTGACTCATATTCCGCTTAAATTTTTCTTTTTTTTTAATAATTTTTTTGAATGATAATATTTTTTTATAGGTAGAGTTTTCATGTTAAATGTTGATACTTTTATTACAGATACTAGAGGTACTGGAGGAAATATAAGAGAAAAGAATGAAGATTTTTTTGTAGATGAGGTTCCTCTGAATTTACCTACTGGAACTGGTCCAAATACTTGGATACATATAGAAAAGGATGGCAGAACAACTTTGGACGTTGTTTTGGATATTGCAAGAGAATTGCATATTAGTCGCAAACGAACAGGTTTTGCAGGAATGAAGGATCGTTCTGCCATAACAAGACAATGGTTATGTATTAGCAATATAACTCCTGAAGAATTACCAGATTTTAATGAAATTTTACATAATGTTAAAGTTTTAGAAATTAAACAGAATCAGAAGAAGTTAAGAATGGGACAACTTAGGGGAAACAAATTTAAAATTAATATCAAGAACACCATTAATCCTGCTGAAGATAAAGAAATTGCTGAAGAAGTTTTAGAATCCTTGAAGTTAACTGGAGTTCCAAATTATTATGGTTACCAAAGATTTGGTGAAGTAAGATCAACTACTCATTTAGTTGGTAAATGTCTTGTGGAAGGAAATCTTAAAAAAGCAGTTGACACTTACATAGGCAATCCTAATGAAGAAGAACATAATATACAATTTGAAGCAAGACAATTATATGATGAGGGTAAATTGGAAGAAGCATATAATTTAATGCCTAAAAGTATGCGATATGAAAAATCAATGATAAACGAATTAATCACAGCTAAAGAAAAACATGGGGAAATACTTGAACAAGATTATATTAATGCTATAGAATCATTACCTAAACCACTGAAAAGAATGTTTGTAAATGCATATGAGTCTTACCTATTTAATAAAATTGTCAATGAAAGAGCAAAAATAGGAATCAACAAGTATTATGAGGGGGACATTATTATAGATAATGAACAAACCTGGATTCATGAAGTTGATGAAAATACCATTCAGGACGATTTAGATAATTTTGTTCTTAATCCTACAGGTCCATTACTTGGTTCTAAAGTTCCTTTCGCTGAAGGTGTTCAAGGCGAAATTGAAAGAAAGGTCATTGATGAAGAAAATATTAAAAAAGAAGATTTTACATGTCCAAAAACACCTAAATTAGGTAGTCATGGCATTAGAAGAACTTTGAGATTTAAAATAGAAGATACTAATGTTGAAATGATAGATGGTGGGATTTGTGTCGAATTCTTTATACCAAGGGGATGCTATGCAACTGCCGTATTAAGAGAAATAATAAAACGAAATGTTTAAATTATCAATTAATGAATAATTACCATTTCATCTTAAAATTTCAGGAACATAATTTTTAAGCAATAATGATAGAGTAATCACGGTCACTGAGCTTAAAGCCATTGCAAATGCACTATATTCTGGTCTGAAAAAGATGTTCCAGGGCATTAAAATACCTGCAGCAATTGGAATTAAAATAACATTATACGCAAAAGCCCAGAATAAATTCAATCTAACTCGTGACATGGTTTTTTTACTAAGTTGTATACTGGCAACAGCATTTAATAAATCACCGTTAATCAAAATAACGTCTCCTGATTCGATAGCTATGTCGGTTCCAGTACCAATTGCTATTCCTACATCAGATTTTGTAAGTGAAGGAGCATCATTTATTCCATCTCCTATAAATGCAACAACATCTCCTCCATTTTGTAATTTTTTCACATAATCTAACTTTTCCTGAGGAAGAACTTCTGAAATTACATTGTTTATTCCAACTGTGTTAGCAATTTTTTCACAACTATTTTTATTATCCCCACTAATCAAGGTAGTCTGAATACCCATATTATGCAATTCTGTTATGGCTTTAACACTATTCTCTTTAATATTATCTTCCACAGATATTATCGCAAGTACTTCTTTCGAATTTGTTAAAATAACACTAGTTTTCATGTTCTTTTCTTCTTTTTCTAAATCAGAAGAAATATCGCTTTTCAAAACAATTTTTTCTTCTTCAAGTAATTTTTTATTGCCGATATAAAATGTTTCATTATCTATTATTCCTTTTACGCCTTTTCCTGTGATATTTTCAAATTCTGAAACATCAAATAGATTATAATTTCTCTTGTTTTCATTATTAAATAATGCTAATGAAATAGGGTGTTGTGAATACTGCTCTATTGACTGAACTATTTTAAGAATTTCATCATCATTCTTGTCAGAATAATTAATAATATTACTCAAAGTAGGTTGACCTACAGTAATTGTCCCCGTTTTATCTAATAATACATGATTAATCTTTTCAGAGACCTCCAATGTTTCCCCATCTTTTATTAAAATACCATATTTCGCAGCAAGTCCTACTCCTACAGTTAATGCAGTTGGTATGGCTAACCCTAAAGAACATGGACAGGCAACGACCACAACTGAGATAAAAATACTTATGCTATATAAAAAGGAACTTCCCAAGACAACATACCAAATTATAAATGAAATAAAAGCTATTATAAGGATAGTTGGTATGAAAAAGGTTATTACCTTGTCCGCTATTTTTTGTATAGGTGGTTGTGAGTTTTGTGCTTCTTGAACCATTGAAATTATTTGTGAAAGAACAGTTTGATTTCCAGTGTTAGTTACTTTGAATTTAAAATATCCCTCTTTGTTAATAGAACCACCAATAACCGTAGATCCAACTTCTTTTAATACGGGTACGGATTCACCCGTTACTAATGATTCATCAACATAACTTTTACCTTCAATTATTTCTCCATCAATTGGAATTTTTTCTCCCGGTTTAACTATAATTATATTTCCTTTCAAAATGTCGTTAATAGGAACTTTTTTTTGTACAATTTTATTATCAACAGTTTTTTCAATAGTTGCTTCAGTTGCTTTTAATTGTACTAATTTTTTAATGGAATCGGAAGTTCTAGTTTTTGCACGGTCTTCCAAGTATTTTCCTAACATTAAGAAGGATCCTAACATGATACTAGTATCATATAACATAAAATGTGAATTTCCTAATAAATGAAATGTACTTAAAACACTAACAATAAACGAAACGCTTATACCTAAAGAATACATTACATCCATGTTCAAGTTTTGATGTCTTAATGACTTTAGTCCAGAGGATAAAATAGGATATGAAACATATATAAATGGTAATATGGATATGCATAATAAAATGTAAGATTTGTTTGGACCTAAATTAAAGTTTCCAAACATTAAAATCATTAGAATAATAGAAAATAAAAAACCGACAATAATTCTATATAACTTTTTTCGTTGCATTTCTTCATGTTTTTTTTCTATAACATCATTATTTATAGAATTATCATCATGAATACCCATATACTCGTAACCAATAAGATTAATTCGGTCTCCAATGTCATCAGTTGTTACTTTATTTGGATTATAAATTACATCTGCTGTTTCGGAGACTAAATTAACATGTGTTGAGTATACTCCTGGCATTTTTGATACTGCGGAGGTGACGGCTCTGGAACACATTACACAAGTCATTCCAGAAATGTTTATAGTTTTTTTTTAATCGTTGCAGGGAAACCTATCATGTCAAGAGTACTAAGAATTTCTTCAACATCAACATTTTCCTCATCATAATCTACTTTGACTTCTTTTGAGGAAAGGTCTGCTTCAACATTGAATATTTGTGCATTATTTGTTAGAGTTTTAGTGATTGTATTGACACATGCATTGCAGTGCATATCTTCAACAATAAATACATCTTCTTTGTTACTCATGTATTCACTTCCTATTTTTTTTTATATGATATAAAGTTTCTGTATATTTGTTATGAATTATTATTGGGAGTTTAACTATACTGGGTGTTTATTAATAATATTATTTATAGTTTTATGATAATTTTTTTATTCATTAATGGTTGTCATTAATTTATTTTTATTAAACCTTTAAAATAACATTGTTATATCTCTTCTTAAAAAAATAAATTAATTAACAGAAATTACTGAATTATCAGCATCAACAGTAACTAACTCATCAGTTTTCAATCTGTTAATAATATCAACTTCGGGATTATCTACCATAGGAATCTTAGAAATGATTGCACCAATAGCAATAATAGGTTCAGCTTTCTGGCAAATAATAGCTTTGGGGGCAGTATTATTTTTAGTCATTTGATAAATAACATAAGAACCTACCGTTGAACCTTTTCCTGAAGGAATAACTAAAATTTTATCAGTTATACAATGGTTATACAATTCATGTTTTTTATCAATGATTATTCCCGTTTCAGGATCAACTCCACCTAAAAAACTAATAGGATCTTTAGTGACAATTACTTCACCATTCTCCTTCCCTTTAGATATCATTCTGCATTTGATATTTTCAGACATGTATTGTATGCTCCTTTAATTATAGTAAACCTTCAGATCTAATTAAATCAATGAAAGTTTTTACTTCACCATCGTCTTTTTTATCATCGGATTTTGGTGTTTCTTTGGTTTCTTCTGTTTCTTTTGTTTCTTGTTTTGGTTGTTCTGTTGTTGTGGTTGTTGTTGAGTCTTGTATTAGTCCTTGTTCTCTTAGTGTTTGTGTGAATGATTTTCCGTCAGTTGTTGTTTCTTGTGTTGTTGGTTTTGGTGTTTCTTTGGTTTCTTCTGTTTCTTGTTTTGGTTGTTCTGTTGTTGTGGTTGTTGTTGAGTCTTGTATTAGTCCTTGTTCTCTTAGTGTTTGTGTGAATGATTTTCCGTCAGTTGTTGTTTCTTTTGGAGTAGTTGTTTCTTCAGTTTTAGTTTTTATGTCTTCTTTTGCTTGAGTTACTTTATCTTTAACTTCTTCAACAACTTTTTCAACTTCTTCTTTTGGTTCAGAACGATTTGCTATTTTTTCTTCTTGTTTTTCTACTTCTTTCTGAACTTTCTCTTTAATTTCTTCTTTTTTAGCACTGATTTTTTCTTCTACTTTTGCTTTAGCTTTAGCTTCTTTTTGACGTCTTTCTTCATTTTTACGTTTGATGATTTCGGAAACTCCTGGAGCAACACGTCGTTTTAATTCCATTTTAGCTTTTTGTACTAAATATGTAGTTTTTGTTTTGTAAGTAGTATTTTCAACATATTCAACGTCTATTTCAATTTCTTTGGATTGTGATTTAGGTTTTACCATTGCTTTGTGTAAAGTTTGGACTGATCTTGGATTTTTTCCAGAAATGTTATGTGGTTTTTGATTTTCTGGAGTATCATCTATAAAATTAGATTCTTTTTCACTCATTTATATCCCATTCCTTATAATTTAAATAATTACCTATAAATTCTTAAAGTTAAATATTATTCATTTTAATCTTATAAAAATTCTTATTTTTTTTATAACTAAATGAATTACAATTAAATAATTATATGTTTTTTTAAGTAATTAACTTCTTGCTGTAAAATTTTTTTTAATAATGAAAATTATTTAAGTCAAATTATTTTTAAGACTATAAAATTTTAAAAATACTCTATTATAATTAATTTTGTATTTTGATAATAATTAATATTTTGAAATCAATTATAAAAATAGTAAAAGAAAATATGGGGTTTAATAACCTACATACGTAGTAAAACGTAATGCAATACAAATTAATGCTATTATTATAGCTCCAATAATAACTTGGTTTGGAGAAAGTTTTATCCCTGATGTTTCATCATTAAAGTATCTGACAATACCTGCACCACTTGCTGGTAATGTTTTTTTGTCTTTTCGTGCCATTGTTTCCCTCCTTTAACTTCTCAAATA
This sequence comes from Methanosphaera sp., assembly GCA_017430835.1. Next base: position 38,291 of record JAFRMD010000019.1, on the reverse strand, counting down.
TCTTACACTATATCTAATTATTTATTTATAATTAATATTAAATGTTTTCATATCTTAATTTTTTTCATGTTTTTTAACCATTTTAATTGCACAAAAGTCTCCGCACATGCTGCACATTTCATCATCAGAAGTTTTTGTACTTTCATAATATTCTCTTGCAGTTTCACCATCAATAGCTAATTCAAACTGCTTTTCCCAATCAAAATTATCTCTTGCTATAGCCATTTCCTTTTCTCTTTTCATAGTACTTGGAAGTTCTTTAGCCACATCAGATACTTCTGCAGCTATTTTTGAAGCAATTACTCCTTGTTTTACTTGTTCTACATTTGGTAGACATAAATGTTCTGCAGGTGTTACATAGCATAGGAAGTCAGCACCACTGGCTCCAGCAATACTTCCTCCAATTGCTGCAGTAATATGATCATAACCTGGGGCCACATCAGTGACTAATGGTCCTAAAACATAAAATGGGGCGTTGTCACATATTGTTTTTTGAATTTGCATATTTGCTTTAATTTGGGTTATTGGTACGTGTCCTGGACCTTCGACCATTACTTGTACTCCTGCTTCCTTTGATCTTTTAACTAATCTCCCCAATGTTGTTAATTCTCTTATTTGAGCAATATCTGTAGCATCATGTATGCATCCTGGTCTTAAACCATCACCTAAAGACAATGTAACGTCGTGTTCCTGACAAATTTCTAATAAGTAATCAAAATCTTTGTGTAAAGGATTTTCTTTTTCATTATGCATAATCCATGCAGCTGTTAATGCTCCTCCTCTGCTAACAATTCCCATTAATCTTTTTGAATCTTTAACTGATTGTATTGAGTCTTTTGTTATTCCACAGTGTACTGTAATGAAATCCACACCTTCTTTTGCTTGTTCGGTAATTATCTTAAATATAGCATCATCATCCATGTCTACAATTGCTTTGTTATTGTTTGTAGTTTCAACACCTGCTTCGTATATTGGTACTGTTCCAAGAGGAATATTTGTTTTTTCTCTTATTTTTTTTCTTATTTCATGGAGTTTTGGACCAGTACTCAAATCCATTACTGCATCAGCACCATATTTTACTAACACCTTTAGTTTTTCTAATTCTATATTTATGTCTTCACTTTCTGTTGATGAACCTATGTTTGCATTTATTTTTGTATGTAATCCTTTACCAATACCCGTGGGAAGAGTATCAAAATTGTTGTTTTTAGGAATAACTACTTTTCCTGATGCCACATATTTTCTTAATACGTTAACATCAATTTCTTCTTTTTTAGCAACAAATTTCATTTCAGAAGTAATGTTTCCTTTTTTTGCTTCTTCTAATTGGGTCATTGACAAAACCTTCTCTAATTATTTTATTTATTTAATATTTCATTGATTGTTATTATATTGTCCTTTATCTTTTTTATTTTATTCTTTTTAAAGAAAATAACCATAAACTATATATATTAAATTCCACATATATCATTATGTGCCACTGCCGGGGTGGCTCAGCTGGTTAGAGCGCACGGCTCATAGGGTATTAAGCAAAGCTCTGACTTTTTCCTGGGATACCGTGAGGTCGCGGGTTCGAATCCCGCCCCCGGCACTTATACTTTTTTAGTATAAGTAAATGATTAAAACTAATTGTATAACAATTAGGTTTTTTCTTGTTTTAATTTATTTTTTAATATCTTCCTTCGATTATTGCTTTTTTATACTATAAAATATAACAATTGTTATATAATACTTTTAATATATTTGAATAATATACTTCTAATAAGAATTATGGATGATAACATGACTAATTTATATAATCAAATGATTTCAAGGCAAAAAGAAGTTTTCACACCAGATGAACAAGAAACATTAAGAACTTCACCAATTGTAGTAATGGGATGTGGAGGACTTGGTGGAACAATTATCGAACAATTGGTAAGATCAGGATTCGAAAAAATAACAATTATTGATCAAGATGTTTTCGATGAAACAAACTTAAACAGGCAAGTTAGAAGTAATCTTAATTCAATTGGAAAATCTAAAGTTGAAATCACAAAGAAAGCTATGGAAAACATAAATCCTAATGTAGAAATAAAAGGATATGATTTAACAGTCAACCAAAATAACGCAGAAGGGATATTTAAGGGAAATAAAATCTTAATTGATGCTGTGGATAATGTTTATACTCGCGTAATGATTTCAAGAATTGCAAAAAAATTAGGAATTACTTTCATTCATGCAGCAGTAGAAAAAACTATGGGTCAATTATCCGTTTTTTCTCCAGATTCAATCACTTATGAAGAAATATTTAAACTTAAATCCGCTGGAAAAGAATTAAATTCGGAAGTTAAAGATTATTTGTTAAGTTTAAGTGTAAAAAAACCTCAAGTTTTGGGAATAACACCTTCTATTTTTGGTTCATTGCAAGTTAATGAAACAATAAAGGTTTTACTGGATTGTAATGATGTGATTTATGCACCTAAAGTCTTAATGTGGGATATTTCTGATGTTTCTTCATTTAGATTGATAACTTTTTAATTATTATTTTTGTTATCGTATTATGTTTTTTTTTAAAAGTTCTTATTGTTAATTTTATATAATGTATATACTTATAAAATAATCTTCCTTATTTAATACGCTTTATAAGTAAATTTAAATCTTCACCAATATTTTTACTTTTTTTCTAAATACTATTTCAATTCTATTTTAAAAATGAAAAAAAATTAATACTAAGATGAAAATAAATTCTATTAATGTTCTTATATTATTAAATATTATTAAAGATTTAAGGTGAATTTCATGTCCGAAAGAGATGACAAAATAGACCAAATAATTAAACAAATTGATGAATATGGTTCTAAATTTTTAAGATTACAATTTTCTGATATACATGGTATACCTAAGAGTATGGCCGTGTCTTTAAAAAGGCCGGATGATGCTGAAGACATTATACATAATGGGTTATTATTTGATGGTTCATCCGTTCCAGGTTTTGTTGATATAAATAATAGTGATTTAGCATTAAAACCAGATATAACTACCTTTTCAACTTTACCATGGAGACCTGAAGATAAGGGTACTTGTAGATTTATCTGCGATATTTACCATACTGATGGAACTCCTTTTGAAGGGGATCCAAGGGGTGTGTTAAAAAAATCATTGACAAAAGCTGAAGAAAGGGGATATCAGTTTAATATGGGTCCTGAACCTGAATTTTTCATCATAGAAGAAGATGAAAATGGTGAATTTAAACCAGCGGATGATGCATTTTATTTTGACGTAGAACCATTAGATCAGGGTACTGATATTAGAAGAGAAATAGTTCTTGGTCTAGAAAAACTTGATTTTAACATAGAACTCAGTCATCACGAAGCAGCACCAGGACAGCATGAAATAGATTTCAGATTTGATGACGCATTAAAAACTGCTGATGCAGTAATAACTTTCAAACAAGCAATTAAAGCATTAGTAGATAATTTGGGATATAATGTAACTTTCATGCCAAAACCATTCTTTGGTGTTAATGGAAGTGGTATGCATTGTAATCAGAGTTTATTTAAGGATGGAAAAAATATTTTCTATGATCCTGATACTGAAACCCAATTATCTCAGGAGGCATTGTATTTTATTGGTGGATTGTTAGAACATGCTCCTGCTTTGTCTGCTATTTTGTCTCCTACTGTTAATTCTTATAAACGGCTGGTTCCGGGATATGAAGCACCATGTTATATTGCTTACGGACTTAAAAATAGGTCCACTTTGTTAAGAATTCCTGCTTCTAGAGGTATTGGTACAAGAATTGAATGCAGATCTGCTGATCCATCATGTAATCCATATTTAGCATTTGCTGTTTTATTAGAAGCTGGATTGGATGGTATGGATAACAAAATTGATCCTGGTGAACCTACTGAATTCAATGCATTTGAATATACTCCTGAAGAATTGGCTGAAAAAGGTATTAAGACATTACCTACCAGTTTATGGGAAGCTTATCATTCATTAGAGAAGGATGATGTAGTGATTAATGCATTGGGTGATTATGTTTACAATCAATTTTATAACATTAAACGAGCAGAATGGGATGATTATAGGATTCAGGTATTTGATTATGAACGGGAAAGATACTTAAACATATAACTAATTATTTTTTTCTTCCACAAACTCTATTTTTTTAATTTTTTTCCAAATTCTTTTTAATTTTTATTAAAACTTTTAAATACAAACAAACAAATATATTACTAATTACTTTCAGCAATTTTAAGGAGTATGATACTATTTCAGTACAACAAGAAACAGACATGAAAATGATGGAAATTTTAAGAATATTATACAATAAAAACGAAACATTGGGTGCTAAAGTAATTTCGGAAGAGTTGAAAAAAAGAGGATATTCTCTAGGTGAACGAGCAGTAAGGTATCATATGCATATTCTTGATGAAAGAGGATTTACAGAAAAAATGGGTTATCGTGGAAGACGCATTACTGATAAAGGTTTAGACGAACTAAAAAAAGGTTTAATTTATGATCAAGTTGATTTTACATATTCTCGTTTCGAAGAAAAAATGTATAATGTTTCATTGGATCCAATGAAAGCAAAAGGTTCAGTAATCGTAAACATATCCACCATAAATGAAATGGACTCAGAAGATATTTTGGAAAAATTTTTCAAAGAGGGACTAGCTGTCAGTCAAAAATATAATTTTTATGAAAAAGATAACAGAACATATGTTGAAACAGTTTGTGGAAATACAATTGATGGTATCTTCCAGAAATGTGGAATTATCACGCATCCATTGTATGGTGGTTTATTAAAAGTTGAAGATTATGTTCCAGTAAATTTTATTGAACAAATTGCATATGAAAAAACTTCAATAACTCCTTTGGAAGCATTCACTAGTCATGACAACACATCTGTTTTGGATGTAGCGAATAGTGGGGAGGGGGTAATACCTGCAAATTTTAGGGTGATACCTGAAGTCAAACGTGATTCAGCAATACAACTATTAAAACGCCTTGAAAAAATTGGAATTGGTGGAGTCATACATATTGGTCAACCGGGAAGTACTGAATTGGGAATACCTGTTGCAGAAGGAATGGTTGGTATAACAATTATTGGTGGGGTAGCTCCATTATGTGCTGCTCAAGAGGAGGGTTATGATTTAAATATTAAATTGGCAGATAGTTTTGCAGAATATAGTAAAATGAGGGATTTCAATTTAAAAAATCAGTTGCCTCTAAAAAAACCTAATCGTCAGAGCAAACCTGTTTCATTTGTATTAAATAAGATATTCAATTTAATTTCCTGTGTTGATTTGGATATAGAAACATTCCAAGGAAATGTAATATCTAACATATCTTTCGTAAAAAAAGAAGATGTTGATGAATCAATCGATATTTTAACAAAAATTTATAAAAGTAAACCAGAATATTGTATTGGGGATAAATATTCAATTTTGCCTTCTTTAGGGAATGAAAATGAAGTGGGTGTTGCTACAATTTGTAGTTTAACTTTGGATGGAATATTAACTAAAGAAGGAATACATTCTTCACCTACATATAGTGGAATTCTGGATATTTATGGAGAGAATAAACGATTTATTGAACTTGTGTCTTATAAAGGTTCTTCTGTAGATCCTCATGAAATTTTTATTAAAAAAAATATGCATGATATAGAGGGTTCTTTAAATAATTCTGGAAAAATATTAGCAAGTGTACATACTGTACCTTACGTCTCACGAGATGCAACTAAAGATATTTTGGAACAAATTAAAGACACGGGTTTTGATGTAATGGGTTTGGGTCAGACAAATGAATATATGTATAATGCAAAAATTGAAAAATATCATTTTGGTTATGTACTCTCAGGTGGCTTGAACCCAATAGCTGCAATTAAAGAAAATGATATTGATGTTGGCGTAAAATCAATTGAAAAAATAATGGATTATAATTCTTTTGAGCAATTATAATCTGTATTAATTCTACTTTTTTTTTATTTGGGAAATTAGCCAAAACTAATTATCTAAATTATATGAAAATTTCTCTAAAAACCGTTTCGGGCGTAATTATTTATAAACATGGGTTTTGTCCGATATTTCTTTTAATTAATAAAATATGGTGTTCCTAAAAATCAATTATTTTAAATAGTCAGAATTATAAACTTTAAATAAACAATGTATATTGTTTTATTGTATGGATTATTAATATATTGCTTAATAATATTTTTCTGGTTTAATGTTTTAAGAATGTGGGGAAAAGTGATAGTATGGCTATAATTATAGATACAACTAAATGTAATGGGGTCACTGCATGTCCTGAAGGAGGACTATGTATAGAAATTTGTGCGTTGAATGCAATGGAGAATGTGGGGGATAAACCCGTAGTAAACGAAGAAGTTTGTCCCGGTTGTGGGCTTTGTGTCTTAAACTGTCCTAATGAAGCAATATCAAAAACTTAAAATTGATGTGTTATTGATGGTGGTTACACTTTATAAAGATCGATGCAAAGGTATAAATGAGTGTCCTCTTAATGGACATTGTATTGATATTTGTGCGTTGGATGCAATAGAAAATATAGATAATCAACCAGTAATATCTGAAAATATTTGTATAGGTTGTGGACTTTGTGTTATGAACTGTCCTAATGAAGCATTATCAAAATAAGTTATATGTACTACTTTTTTTTAATTTTCATTAATTCTCAAAATTCTTTTTTTTGAATATAAAAACTTTTTAATTCTTTTTTGACGTATTTTAAATTTTTAGGCTATTTAAGAATAATTTAAAAATAGTAAAAAGGGGGAGGTTAATTATTAACAAGCTTAAGTTATAATAACATCTAACTTGTCGTCTTTTATAGCGTTTTTTATTTCTCTGCAAATTCTACGACCCATACTCATTGGTTCTCCAAATTGTATGTATGAATAAGCAGATCCATTCATGAATGTGTTTGTACCACCATCAATACGTGCACTCATTTCGAAGATAACTATTTCACGGTCATCATTGACTAAACATTGTAAACAGAAAGGACCATTCATTCCAGGTTTAACTAACTTTTTGGCTGTTTCTACGAGTCTGTCTCCATTTTCAAATACTTGAGGTAATAAAGATTCTCGTATAACAACTGGATGGTTTCCACTTACAACATATGAAGGACTTAAGTTTGCTTCAATTTGTTCTTGTGCCGGAATTCTTACAATTCCATCAATGTTGGTTTCATATCTACTATCCATTCCTAAAACTTCAACTTCATCTTTCAATGCTGAGTAGAAGTAATGTATACAATAGTTAGTTCCACATACGTATTCTTCAATATGTGCATCTTTAACATCTTCGTCTGTTATCCAACCTCTACTTTTCATTTCATCGATTTTTTCTTGGAATTCTTCGAAACTAGAACAAATGAAGTAACCTTGTCCGCCTCTAGCTCCAGGGAATTTAACCATTACGGCATTATCAATATCTTCTGGATTTTCGTATTTGTTCGGCATTCTGATTCCAGATTCGGTTATCATTTTTCTTTCTTTATCTCTTTCAGCTTCCCATCTTAATATGTCTCTGTTTCCAAACATTGGTACATTGAATTTGTCTTCAACATTGTTAAGTCCTGCATATGCAACAAAAGAACCATGAGGTACAACAATTGCATTCATTGCTTTTAATTGTTCTTGTACTTCATCATTAACAATGTTTTTGTATTCATCAACAAAAATAAATTCATCGGCAACTCCAAATCTTTGGTATGGTACTTCTTTTCCTTTTTCACATACAACAGCAGTTTTGAAACCTTCTTGTTTAGCTCCTCTTAAAATATGTAAAGCAGTATGGCTACCTAAAGTAGCAATTGTGATGTCTTCTTTGTCATATTTTTCAAGAATTTCCATAATATCTTCTTTTTTTACTTTTCCCATATTATATACGTCCATGAAATTATCTAAATATAATTGTTTTATGAATATATTTATGTTTAAACTTACTATTATAATGATTGATAATTATCATTTTCATTTTTATTAATAATATTATAATAAAGTATTTTTATTAATGAATCCTTAATTTTTTATAAAAAGTACTTTTATCATATTATTTTTTTTATTATAAAATATGTGCGTTAAATAGTATTTAATTGATAAAAAAGAAGTTTAATAAAGGTTTATTAATTTAAATTATTTTTTCTTATTCTCACATAGAATTTAGGAAAATACTAAAATTTTAAAAAATATATACCTTATTAATATAAAGTTGATTTTTATAAATAAAAAATTCTTATTTTTTTATTATAATAGGAGAAGAATATGCTAAAAGTAAATCAAGAGTATTGTTTGGGTTGTGGGGCCTGTGTAATAGTATGTCCAGTAAATCAGGAAATATGTCCCGAAATAGTAGGGGGTAATGGCCCAGACACTACGGAAGTTATTATGTTGGTAGAAAATGGGGTTATTAAATTATTTCATCCCGAAAAATGTAGAAGTTGTATGACATGTACTAAAACATGTCCCACTAAGTCAATATATCATAAAGGTGATTAAAATGGATGAACTTGATGTGATAATTAATACAGGTACAAGCATTATTCAAGCGTTTTATGAAAAAAAAGGTTCTACATTAAAAAAGGAATATATGCAATCAACAGCAGTAGCATTTATGGATAAGAGGGATATGGAAAAATTATCTTTAAAACCCAAGGATAAAATAAAAGTTAAGTCACAATGGGGAGAAGTTGTATTATTCACAGATATTTCACATGATGCACCACATGAGGGTATGATATTTATACCAAAAGGACCATGGTCAAATATTGTAATTAGTCCTGAAACGTACTGTTGTAATATTCCAACATTTAAGGGAGTACATGCAAAAATCAGAAAAACAAATGAAAATGTCTTATTAACAACAGAGTTAATGAATAAAATATACAATAAATACAATTTAAATCCGGAAAAATTGGGTGAAAAACCGTTATATGTCAGAAAGGAGTAAAAATATGGAAAAACCAATCACAGATTATGATGAAGAAGTTAAAAATTGTTGTTGTTCTTATTGTGGAAATAATTGTGATGATTTAACATATCTATTAAAAAATCATAAAATTGTTGGTGTAAGACATGCATGCAGGTTGGGTGCTAGTAAAATAATTAATGATCAAGACCAAAGACTTTTATTTCCTATGATAAGGAATGAAGAAGGCATACTTGAAGAAACAACATGGGATATAGCATTGGATAAAACTGCAAAGTTATTGCATGAAAGTATTCGCCCTTTATTCTACGGGTGGGGGGAAACATCAGTAGAAGCAATAAAAAAGGGAATAAAAATTGCAGAAATAACGGGTTCTGTGATGGATAATCAGTCAACAATATGTCATGGTACTTCAATACAGGCATTTCAAAACGTAGGGCATCCCGTTATGACATTAGGTGAAGTAAAAAATAGGGCGGATGTAATAATTTATTTGGGGACTAATCCAATGGATGATCATCCAAGACATTTATCTAGGTATACAACATTTCCTCAAGGATTTTTTAGAAAAAACGGACGTCAAGATCGAAAAATAATTACAATAGATCCAAAATTTACAAATACAGCTAAAGTATCTGATGAGTGGATACAATTTAATGTAGATGAAGATTATCTCCTATTTAATGCATTAAGAACAATATTAAAAGGTGAAAAGATTACTGAAGAAAAAGTAGCAGGAGTTCCAATAGAACACTTAGAGAATCTGATTAAAACAATGAAAAATGCTGAATACGGTGCATTATTTTTTGGTTTAGGAGTATCACAAACATTGGCAAAACAAAGAAATGTTGATATTTTAATTCAATTGGTGGAGGATTTAAATAGATATTCTAAATGGTCTATGCTACCAATGAGGGGATTTTTCAATGTAAATGGTTTTAACATAGCCTTAACTTCTGAAACGGGTTACCCTTACGGGGTGGATTTTTCAAGGGGTTATCCAAGATTTATGGTAGGTGAAACAACAACTATAGATTTGTTGAATAGAAGAGAACCTGATTTTTTCATGGCAGTATCTGCAGATCCGGGAGTACAATTTCCAGGTTATACAATTCAACATTTGGTGAATATCCCTACAATACAAGTGGATACACATTGGGGACCATACACAGAATTGGCGGACATTGTACTGCCAAGTACAAGAGTAGGGGTTGAAACAGAAGGAACAGGTTATCGGATGGATTCAATACCTTTATTCATGAAAAAAGTCATAAATAAACCTGAAAATTGTCATTCGGATGAATGGATAATGCAGAATATCTATGAAAGGTTAATCAAACTTCAAGGAGGATACTAATATGGAATATGTTCTGAAAAATGGAATAGTTTTTGATCCAAAAAATAATGTTAATGGAGAACAAATGGATATATTCATAAAAGATGAAAAAATAGTTGACAAAGTATCCTCTGATGCCAAAATTATTGATGTAAGAAATAAATTGGTTATGCCGGGAGGGGTCGATTTACATTCTCACATTGCTGGTCCAAAACTAACAGTAGGAAGAATATATAGGCCAGAAGATATTAGGAAAGGAATCAAACCTTCATTAGAAAATGATTTGGCCGGTTTTGAAGCAGGTTTTTCATTACCTACCTGTCCAACAATTGGTTACAGATATACAAAAATGGGATATACAACAGTAACTGAAGCTGCAGTGCCTCCATTAGAAGCAAAACATGCCCATGAAGAAATAAACAGCATACCCAATCTAGACATTCCCACCTTAACCTTATTTGGAAATAATTGGTTCATGTTAAAATATGTTAAAGAGGGTCGTCTGGATGATTTGCTGATATTCATTTCCAAATGGCTTAAACTGGCAAAAGGTTATGGTATAAAAATCGTAAATCCTTGTGGAAGCGAAGCATGGGGATGGGGAAAAAATGTAGATGGACTGGATGATCCTGAACCACATTGGGGTGTAACGGGTAGGCAAGTTATTAGAGCATTAACAAAGGTTAATGAAAGATTGGGTCTTCCTCATTCGGTACATGTTCATACAAATGATTTGGGTCATCCGGGAAATTACAAAACTACTATTGAAACTTTTGAATGTGTAAAAGATATCAAAAAAAATAAAAATGTTAACAGAAATCAAACAATACACTGTACACACATACAATTTCATTCATACAAAGGGACATCTTGGAGGGATGTTAGCTCTGCAGCAACAGATTTAATCAAATACATTAATAAAAATAATCATTTAACGTGTGATATTGGACAAATAACATTTGACGAAACAACAACAATGACTGCGGATGCACCAATGGAATATGATTTATTCAGATTAACGGGATTAAAATGGGCAAATAAAGATATTGAGGTTGAAACAGCATCAGGATTAATTCCTTCCATCTATTCCAAACATGCTCCTGTAAGTGTTCTTCAATGGGCAGTTGGTCTGGAATTTTTCTTAGGCGTGAAAAATCCATGGAAAATTGCATTAACTACGGATTCACCTAACGGTGGGCCATTTATCAGATATCCTAAAATAATAACTTGGTTAATGAGTCAAGAAAAACTACAAGATATGTTGGACAATGAAGTACATAACTGGGCAACAAATAGGACTGATTTAGGAACTTATGATAGGGAATATACTTGGAATGAAATTGCAACAATTACTAGGGCAAGTCCTGCAAAAATTTTGGGATTTGGAGATAGGGGTCATTTGGGTGTTGGTGCAAAAGCAGATATTTCCGTATATGACATAGATGTAAATGATTTTGACACAACATTGCTTAGAAACTCACAAACTCTTGAAAATAAACTTTTAAATAGTAAGTATACAATCAAAGATGGTGAGATATTGGTTAAAAATGCCAAAATAGTTAAATTGGTAAAAAGTAGTCATATTTGGTGCAACATTCAAGGTTTAGAAAATCAGGAAAGTAAATTAATTGAAGAAATTAAACCAGAATTTAACAAGTATTACACGATAAAATATGAAAATTATGGCGTAAATGACCATTATATTCAACCAGAATCTTGTATTCCAGTAAATTATGGGGGCGAATAAATAATGAAATCAATCGTTTTATCAAAAATTAAGGACAATAAAATTGCAATAGAATTTGATAATGTGTTACCTGAATTATTATTTAATAAATCCATCGAAAAAGTAGAAAATACGATAATTTATTATGGAAATAAGGAAAGGATACTATCTGATTTTTTTGAAGTTGAAGTTGAAGGTGAATGTGATAATCCATCTGATTGTATTGTAATTATTAATGGTGATTTGCATAGGATTAAATCCATAGGTCTTTCAATGAGCTGTGGAAAAATTATAGCAAATGGTGATGTGGATTTTCATGTTGGAGCTCATATGACTGGAGGACACATAAAAATTAATGGAAATGCAGAAAGTTATGCTGGTCGTGAAATGCAAGGAGGAATTTTAGAAATTACAGGTAATGTCAAAGAATTTTGTGGATCATCCTATGCTGGTGAATGGAGGGGAATGTCTGGTGGAAAAATAATCATCGGAGGTAATGCAGGCAAACAATTGGCTGATTGTATGTTAAATGGAGAGATACATATTAAAGGAGATTGTGACATACTTGCTGGAATTCATATGTCTGGAGGTTTTATCCAAATTGATGGAAAAGTAAATCAATGGGTGGGTGGACAAATGAAAAAAGGAATTATATTAATTAATGGAAAAGTAAATCAAATATTGCCCAGTTTTTCATTAGAAGAAATTGTATACCATCCATTTATCAATGGAAAATATTATGTTGGTAAATATTATTTGTATACTGGGGATAAAACTGTTAATGGTAAAGGACAATTATGGATAAAAGTTTAGGTAAAAATATGGATACATATATAACTCTTAAAGAAACTGAATTAATGGAATATATTAATAAAAAATTCCAAGAAAATGCACTAATAGAAATATCTTACAACAGGGTATTTGTTCCTGGAAAATTGTTATATGTTTCAGAAAATAGTATTATTTTACAACTAAAGGGTCAATTACTAAACCAAGTTGTAGAAATAAATATTGAAGAAATTAAGGATGAAATCGTTGAAATTCGTCATACAATTGACAACAAAACAACAATTATCACGGTTATTAATTAAGATAAAAAAAGATAAGATTTATTCAAGAACGGTATGTCTTGCTTTTAAATCTTTTTCAGTTTGTCCTAAATCTTGCATCATTTGTGCAATAGTAGCATCTAAGAAGATTAACGCACTAATTTCAAATATTGTTCCCATTGGGGATAATGTTTGGTGTTGACCACTTATTTGACGACGAATATAGTTTGGTTCATCATCAATTTTTGTTCTACCTTTCAATTGCACAACAACATCTGATTTTTGTCCTAAAGAACTGTCAGGGTATGATGTAATTGCAATAATTTTTGCCCCAATGCTTTTTGCTATTCCTGTGGTACTGATAATATAACTTGTTTCTCCAGAACCAGATATGGCAATTAAACAATCTTCTTTTTTTATTGCAGGAGTAATGGTTTCTCCAACTATGTATACATTTAAACCTAAATGCATTAACCTCATTCCAAATGCTTTAGCCACTAAACCTGAACGTCCCAATCCCATTATGAAAACGTTTTCTACGCCTTCAATCATTTCAGTCATTTTATTAACATCTTCTTTGTTAACAGATGTTGTTATTTTAGATACATTTTCAATTATATCATTTAGAGCGTCATCAAATATCATATTATTACCTGTACTTAGTAAATATTACTTAATAATATTTTTCATTAATTTTAAGTCTCATATATGTTATGTAATAATGTATGTTTAATTTAATATTTAGATTTTGTTAATTTGTAGTAAACATCTATTTATCTTAATTAGAAAAATTTAATATTTTATTCTTTTAAAATAATTAATAGTTTTTATCTTAAATATTTTGCTTGGGGAGTTGGAATTTTTTATGGATTTAAATAAAAAATTGAATTTTGAAGTAAATGATGAAATCTATGATTATAAATTATTTGATACATTGAAAGCAATAAAGCTCAATAAATCTCAACGTAAAGCTGCTAAATCATTAGGTATATCTCATACAGTTTTGAATCGGAGAATACTTAAGGCAGAAGCACAATTATCCGAACAATTAGTAATTTCAACAAATAAAGGTTCTAATTTAACGGAATTTGCACGTGACCTTTTGGATAATTATGAATCATATGAAAATCGATTGAATGATGATGGTGATTTAATCACATTTGCTGGTGGATTTATATCTGCAGAATTTATCAGGGAGTTGGCTGTAGCGTATCAGGTTGATAATTTAAGAATTCTTCAAACTGATTTAAATTCAGCATATGATTTAGCAAACAGGGGTTTTATAGATATTTTGGGTTTTGATGATCCGGTTCAAGCATATATTTACGATATTGAACCAACTCCTTTGGGTAGAGATTCTTTAATGCTTTTATCTCATGATAATAAAGAGTTTAATACTATGGATGATTTAAATTCTTTAAAGTTTGTAGAGGTTGAAAATTCTGCTCAAAGATTGGCCTGGAATACTTTGGCAGATTATGATTTGGATTTTGATATAGTTTCTAGTGTCGGTTCATTTCATGAAGCTATTAGGCTTGTTGAACAGAATGATAATTTGCATACTTTCATAAATAAAAGTATTTCATATACATATATGAATGTAAGTGATGTATTGTATGAACAGACCCGCCATATAATCAGTGCATTGAATGTTAAAAATGATAGTTATATTGAAAGTTTTTTAAATTTTGCATCGCATAATGCACAAAATGTAACTGTCAATTATGGGTTTGAAAGATTTTGAACTTCATTATAATATAAAAATTTTGAGCAGAAAAAAGTGATGATTTAAATATTAATAAATAATCCTTTAATCATTATTTTAATAATGATTTATGTTAGTAAGTATCTTTTTTCATCCTCATCATATGAAATCAAAGGTTTAGTTTAATATAAAAAGAGAAAAATGAAGAAAAATTATTCTTCAAGACGGAATCGTTTAATAACAAAATCCTTATCAAGTGATAAGACAAAAGATGCTGCTCTAGGACCTTGTTTTTTACCAATTATTGTTTTATAAATAGCTTGGAAAGCTTTTTGTGGTTTCATTCCCAATGATTCAAGAATTTCATACATTCTATCATGGAATTCAACATCATTATTGAATGTTTCATTTTCTAGAACGTCAGCTAATTGACTTAAGAACTCTTTTTGTTCATCCGTAATTTCTATACGAGGCATCTTTTTCATTACTTGGAATTTAACAAATTTTGGTGCATAATTTTTTAACCAATTGTTCACGTATTCTAATCTTTTCAAATAAGTATTTCTGTCATCATCATTCAATTCATCAAATGCCGTTTCTTCAAGCCTATCCGGCAATTGATGATTATTTTTCAAAATTTCATAAATTTTTTCTGCTTTACCATTTGCAATTTGATAAGCTACAGTTAAAAATCTGTATGATGGTTGGAAGGGCATTTCATCTGGTAAATCATTAATTTGAGAAATTTCATAAATTTTTGTCAATTTAGATTTTTCTTTGTCATTGCTTGCTTCTTCTTCATCATATGCAATTCTTTCAACTCTGTCATATTGATCCATTAAATCTAGGAATCCCATTTTTGGTGAGAAATCTTTTGGTTTCAATGGTTTGTTTCTGAATATGAAGTAATTTAAAGTTTCTGGTTTTCCAATTTTTATCCATGCTTCCGGACTAAAAAATACACCTTTGGATTTACTCATTGCATCTCCATCTAATGTAATCCACTCATATGGTACTGGGAAAGGTGCAGGATAATCAAAAATTTCCTCAGATATGATTTTACTGACGTCATATGATCCACCACTAGCAGCATGGTCTTTTCCGAAAGGTTCACAGGTGATGTTTAATATTTTCCATCTCGCAGCCCATTCAACTCTCCATGTTAATTTTCCTTTACCAGTAGTGTAATCCATTTCTCCTTCATGACCGCATTCACATTTATATTTTATTGTTGTGCCTTCGTAATCATATGCTTCTGTAGTATTTACTCTACCACATTCAGTACAAATGGGATTATATGGTAACCATGTGTCTTTTAATGGATGTTCCCTGTATTCATTAAAAATTTCCCTTATTCTTTCAGCATTTTCTAATGCAATTTTTGTGGCTTCTGTATAACATCCATGTTTATACATGTAATCTCCACTTTTGATTTCTAAATCTTTAATATCAAAAGCATCTAATGCGTTGGTGAATGGTTTTTGGAAGTGTTCTACAAAGTTTTTACAACAACCTTCAGGACAAGGTATTTCGGAGTAGGGTTGTCCTAAATATTCTGTGTATGATTCAGGTAATGGGTAAGGTACTTTTCTTAAAGGATCGTAATCATCTGCAATCCAGAGTGTCCTTGATTTTTTACCTAATTTTCTGAGTTCTTTACTCACTGCATTTGCAATGAATACGTCACAACTGTTTCCTATGTGAATTGATCCAGAAATAGAAGTTCCACTACCAATTATGTATTCGTCTCGTTCTTGTTTGCTTAATTCTTCTGCAATTCTTTCAGTCCAATGTTTACTCATAAGTATCACTATTTGTTTAAATTTTAAAATATGAATTATAATAAGATTAATATTAATTCGATTGATTATACACTAATTTGGCTATTATTTTGAATTAACTAATGGTGTTTTTCTTAAAATAGTTTTTTCTAATTGAAATTTTATTAAAATTAGTTAATTCATCTATCATATGTTGATAAATTATTAATATATAGTTATGTATTTGCTTGTTTATAATCATTTTCAAAGTGATAACTTAAATATGACTATTTCTCAATATATTATCAATAAAAATTAGTGTGAAAAATATGTATGTAATTATAGTAGGTGCAGGAAGAGTGGGATTAAATCTTGCTCAATCATTAATAAAAGAAGGTTTGAATGTTACAATTATTGAAGAAGATTATACAATTTCTGAAGAAGTTGCCGAACAACTTGATACAATGGTAATCCATGGTGATGCAACATCTGTACAAATATTAGAGGATGCTGATATTAGTGATGCACAAGTATTTGTAGCTGCTACGGGTGATGATAAGGTAAATTTATTGAGTGTAGTTTTAAGTCAGAATTATCCAAATATTAAAAAGGTTATTGCACGTGTTAATGATTTGGATCATGAAATAGCATTTAAAAATGTTGGTGTCGATATTACAGTAAGTCCTGAATCAACAGTAGCTTCCTATTTAGAACGAATCATCACACGTCCTAAAGTAGCGGATTTAATAGTATTGGGTAGGGGTTCTACTGAATTATTGGATTTAAAGATTGAAAATAAAAAATTATTTGAAAAACGAGTTTTAGATTATAGCCCTACAGAAAATTATATAGTTTGTGCCGTTTATGACAATAATGAACTGATAATTCCTCAAGAAAACACACTGTTCCATGAAAATCAGAAAATTTCTGTAATCACAAAATCAGATTACGTACAAGAAGTTACAAAGTTTTTTGCACCTTAATTTAGTTCTTTTTTTTATAAATAAAATATTAATAGGGGTAACCCATTAATAATTTTACATATTTGAAAATTTATGTGGTTGTATTTTTCTAGTCAAATGCTGTTTTATCTGCTTTATCTAACCATTGACTTACAATTTTTACAGCACAGTAGTTTCCACACATGGTACACGTGTCATTAGCTTCAGGTGGTCTTTTATCTCTAATTGCTTTAGCATCTTCAGGCCACATTGCAAGTTTATATTGTTCATTCCAGTTTAGTTTTTTTCTTGCATCAGCCATAGCAATGTCTTTTTCACCGAATCTTTCCATGTCTATAACAATATCTCCTGCATGGGCTCCAATTCTTGTAGCAATTACTCCATCTTTCACATCTTGTACATTAGGTAATGCTAAATGTTCTGCTGGGGTTACATAACATATGAAATCTGCACCATATCTTGCACATTGAGCTGCACCAATAGCAGATACGATATGGTCATATGCTGGAGCAATATCAGTTACTATTGGACCTAACATGTAAAATGGTGCATTTCTACACATTTTTTTCTGAATATTAATATTTGTTTCAATTTCGTTGATAGGGATGTGTCCAGGTCCTTCTACAATTGTTTGAACTCCTCTTTCCCTAGCTCTATCTACCAATTCTCCTAAAATAATTAGTTCCTGTATTTGTGCCCTATCTGTAGAATCTGTTAAGGCTCCAGCTCTCATAGCGTTTGCCATACTTAAACAAACATCATATTCTTCTACAATATCCAGTATTTGATCGTAGTTTTCATACAACGGATTTTCGACATCATGGTGAACCATCCATGATGATATGAATGATCCTCCCCTACTGACTAATCCTCCTTTTCTTCCTTGTCTTTTTAATCTTTTAAGTGTTTCTCTGTTAACTGAACAGTGGATAGCCATGAAGTCTATACCATCTTTTGCTTGTTTTTCAATGTTTTTAAGCATGTCATCTGCATCCATATCAATAACAGTTCCATTTTTTTCTATTGACTCCACTGCTGTCTGATAAATAGGCACACTCCCTACAGGTTTTGTTGTTTGGCTTAATACGGTTCGTCTAATTTTGTCTAAGTCCCCACCAATACTTAATTCCATTAAAGTGTCACAACCAGCTTCTTCTGCTGCTTTTGCTTTTGCAAGTTCATCATCTAAATCAACAATATCTGTTGATGTACCTATGGTTGCATTTACTTTTGTTCTTAAGTTTTGACCAATACCAACGCAATCTGTTTCTCGTTGATTGTTATCAGGTATTGCTATATAACCTTTAGCAACCATTTTTCTAATATATTCTGGATTTAATTTTTCATCTTTAGCAACTTGCTTCATTGCATCAGTAATATTTCCATTCAATGCTTCAGTCATTTGTGTCATGTTTATTTACTCCTACCTTTTAATTTTAAATTTGAATATTATTCAATTATCATAATGTCATGATATTGAAATAATAAATAATTGGTTGTTTGCTTTATTTAAAGCTTATTGCAGTTTATTTAAAAAATTAAAGATAGATTTATTTTTTTATGACTTTTTATATGAAATTTTACTGTTAATTAAAAAATATTAAAATTTAGTGTCTTTTTTCAACTAAGTTTAATTGAAATTTTTTAGGTAATTATAATTTAAAAAAAGTTTTTGGGAGGTTAAATTATTTAAATATTTTTAACATTAACTATTAGACCATCTATCATTCATTTTTTCTAGTGCTTGGTCTTCTGTAGGGATATTTGTTTGGGTTCCTTGAGTTTCAACAATATATGAAGAGACAGTACTTGCAAAACGTCCACAGGTTTTAATATCATTATCTCTTAAGTATAAACTTAAAAATGCTGCACGATAAGAATCACCAGCTCCAGTAGGATCTACAGCTTTTGTTGGAACAACCTCAATTTCTACTGGATCTTCATTCTTTTCATAAATGACGCTTCCTTTATCACCAAGTGTTTGAATAATCATGTTTGGACCATCAATTAATAATTCATCAATAGTTTTCTCTAATAAATCACAGATATGGTCGATTTCATGTTCATTACCAAAAAGGATATTACAATTTTTTGTCATTTCTTTTAAGTCGTTAGTTGAATACAGATGCAAATCTTGTCCTGGGTCGAATGAAACTAGTTTATTTATCTCATATGCATATTTTCCAGCTTTAATATTAAATTTTGGATCGCCTGTTGCGAGATGAACAGCTTGTGCATTATTAATGGCTTCTTTTGGTACTTCACTGTTGTCATATTCTTCAGCAGCTCCCCAGTAGAAATAAAACATTTGTTGATCATCGGGATTGGTTAATACAAAAGCAGTAGGAGTATTTGCTTTTTCAGAAATAATCATGTCGGAGATGTCTATCCCTTCTTCAAGAAGTTCTTTTTCATAAGAACTGTTTTTGAAATCATTTCCAATACATGAAATTAAGCCAACATCTAATCCCATTTTACTAGCAACAACTGCAACATTTCCGGCAGCACCACCATGTAATCTTTCCATTTTTTCTACAATTGCTGACGTGTTAATTTTTGAAAATTCTTTAACTTCCATTATATAATCGAAAGCTGTGTGTCCTAAAACTAGTAAATCGACATTTTTCATAGTATCTCTCCGTAAAATAATTTTTTATTGTTGTTGTTGAAAATCTAAAAATAAGTTGTGTAATCAATTTATTTTTTTTGCATATTATTTTATGTAACTTCACTATTATACAATTTTTTGTTATACTTTATTTTTTAGAAAAATTTTTTTTAAGTAATATTTATAGATATATTAATAGGTTTGTGTATATGTTTGGAAAAAAAATATTTACTAAAGATATGTTATTATTTATTTTTTCAGTGGCATCTGGTTTATGGGCTGGATTAATAATAGTAGTTATCTGTACATATTTTAATCTTTATATTCTGGGGGTTAATATAGATATTTTTATAGCTCCTGTTGTTTCAGGGTTTGTAGAAACATTTGTATCGAATTTCACAAGAAAAAAATCATCGGGAGCAATTAGTTCAATAATATTGTTTGTTTTAACAAATGGTTTGGGTTGGCTATTCCCTCAAAATCCAATAACATTATCTGTCTTTACTATTGGCGGAATTGTGTTAATGTTGCAAGCTGCATTTCCCTTATTAATGAATTATTTATTATTAGCATTAATATTTTCTATAACTTATGTATTTGGAGTTGTAGGAAGTTTAATTGGATTAAAAATTAAATCTAATGAAATTACAATGTTAAAAGCTGATGATATAGAAAAATTGGAAGAACATGATGTTTATATATTTAATACTAAACCTGCAGTTCCTATCAAGGAATATCATGGATTAATCTTTGCGGAAGATGTTGTAGAATTTGAAGAAAAAAATGCTAAAGAAAAAATGGAATATTTGGGGGCAGATATTGAAAATAAAAATATATTAAAACATCAGGATTATACTCTTGCTAGAACATACATATTACATCAATTAAAAAAAGAAGCTTTGGAAGTAAATGCTAATGCAATTATTGATGTACAATTTGAATATACTAATTATAATCAACAACTTCCACCGGATGTCGTAATAGCTGCTTATGGTGGAGCTGTAACTATTGATAAAAAATATTTAAATTAAAAAAAGAGTTGGTTGGGATAAAATTTATTGTTCCCATCTTTTTCTGTCTAACAATTCTTGTTTTTTACCCGCATTCCATCCACCGGATGCACTTTCTGAGTGACCAACTTGTTGTACGTATCCGGTAATTCTATCATACCATTCTACATTTTTTGTTTCACCGCAGTGTGTACATGTGGATTGTAATCCTTTCATTAATGTTTTACAATTTACACAGAAACTCAATGCACTACTGTATGCCCAGAAACCGATGTCTGTTTTTCTTGCAATTTTATTTGTTAAGCTCATTAAGCTGTCAGGGTCACTGTATGATTCTCCCATAAATGCATGGAAGATGTGTCCTCCTTGTGTTAATGGATGGTATTCTGATTCTATTTTTATTTTTTCTGGTAAGCTCATTGCAGTATCTACTGGAATGTGGCTACTGTTGGTGTAGTATGAAGCATTGCTGTCACCATTACAGATTACTTGGTCAGGATATTTTTCTCTGTCCATTGTTGCAAATCTGTATGCAGTACTTTCTGCCGGTGTTTGAATAACTCCCCATCTAAATCCAGTTTCTTTTTTAAGTTGATCTGCTCTATCATTTATGTGTTGAATGATTTTCATTCCTAACTTGTTTGATTCTGGATCTTCTAATCCTGCACCGGTTTGTGCTAAAAGCATTTCATTTAATCCTACAAATCCAAAAGATAATGTACTGTTGTCAACTTGGTAGTATGAATCTTCACCCATCTTTTGGGTTAAGAATGGTAATAGTTTGTAGTCGTTTAAACATTTAAGTGCACGTTCTCTTCTTATTAGTAATACTTCTTCGACTATGTTCATGTAGTCATCTAAATAGTCAAAGATTTCATTTTCATCACGTGCATTGTAACCAATTCTTGGCAGATTCATTGTAACATAAGCTAGGTTTCCTGTTCTTAAACAATCTTGTTCCCAGTCGCCTGTCCAGTTATCTGATAATCTTGTACGGCATCCCATGTAGTTTGCGTGAGTGCCCATATATTTTGGTAACATATTGACAAAGTAGGCCGTTCCGAATTTAGCAGATAAATAGTGAACTCGGTCAATATCTTCTGTGAATTCTGGGGTTAAACACTCTTTTCTTAAGTAATATATTGTATTAGGGAATAAATGAGGTTTTCCTTCTGAATCTCCTTTGATGAGTGCTTCTGTAAATGCTCTCTGTAATAATC
This sequence comes from Methanosphaera sp., assembly GCA_017430835.1. Next base: position 15,976 of record JAFRMD010000019.1, on the reverse strand, counting down.
TTACTTCTTGTTCAAAGTCACCATATACTCCTACAACTTTTCCTCCAGGCCCGTAAGCCGGTTCATTTTTAAGGAAGTCAGGAACAGTAAATTCTAGTCCTACACTAGTGAATGGTACTTGTCCTCCACGTGCTGCGTAAGCCATGTTTAAATTGAAAATTAACATTTCCACAGATTGTTTTATTTTATCGTATGGCAGTCCTGCGGCAAATGGTGCTACAAATACATTCCAAAGGCTCATTGATTGTCCACCACTCATGTTTTGTTGAGCAGCGAGCATTATTTCACCGGAGTGGTTCATTAATGTTTCTATATGGTTTGGTGATCCAGCTACGCTTGTATGATCACCAGTTCCATCTACTTTTAGTCCATATTGGATAAATTGTCTTAAGTCATGCTGTAGACAGTTTATTGGTCTTCCTGCGAAGAATTCTAAGTCGTGTATGTGTACTGTACCATTCATATGTGCATCTGCTAGGTGGTGAGGTAATATGTTTAATAGCGTGTATTGTTTTAATGATTCATCAGCAACATATTTGTGGATTGTTTCAGGGTTATGCATCATGTTTGCATTATCTTTGTTCCCGTTTTCAATTAGGTTTGTTATATTATATACAGGCATTCCTAGTCTTGTATATTTTCTTCTTAATGATTCTAAACCGTTTTCTGTTAATTTGGTGTTAACCATTTCTCTGATTATTGGTGCAGTTAAATAGTCTAATTCCAATTTTCTTAATTCTTTATATACGTCGTTAGCTATTTTTTCAGCTAATTTAGGTGTTGTTTGTGTTTCTTGTATTAAAGTATTGGTTATTTTGGACTTATCAAATGGTTCTATGGTGTCTCTGGCAGTTCTTACTCTTAATGTATTGTAATTATAGTATTTGTCTGCTAGATTGGTGTTTTCTTTTTTAAGTAATTCGTATATACTATTTTTTATTTCTTTTGTTGTGATATCTTCATGTGCTTCTTTTGATACTTTGTATGCTATTTTTTCTGCTAATCCGAGTGGGATGTTAATCATTATGCAGGATTTTATTAGTTTTTCGTAACTGAATTTTTCTCGTATGCCATCATTTTTAATTACATAAATATCATTTAATTTGTATGTTTCTTGAATTGTCTGACGATCAATCACCATACCAACTCCTTTTTTTTCATAGTTATTTCTACTTTTATATTCGATAATATATATCTTTTTGCAAATTTTGGTTCGTAACAAACCAAACAGTTCGTATAAAATAAGACTAAATTTTTTGGGGGTTAAAAAGGATGAATTTAGAAAAATACATCTAATGAACTTTGTTTGGATTTGTCACTTTCAAACAAAGAATTAATAGAAGTCTCTAAAATTTCAATACGCTCTACAACATATGGATTTATTGGATATCTATGCGCTAAATCCTTTGAAATCTCTAAATACTTAAGTACTGAACCTTTTGAAATACTAAGTATTAAATTATTACCACAAGAACATTCTCCTGAGAGTGGAATTCTTCTATACTTGGCTCCACACTTCGTACATCTAACTTTCTGCCTTGAAAAAGCTCTAATATTACCTGCCATATCTGGTAGGAAGTGAGAATTAATAACACCCTCTACTACACCTTTTTGATCAACGGATCTTAAGACTTCTGCAAGTCCAATTTGGTTTTCAACTTTCTCAGTCATTGTCTGTAAAGTTTTATAAAGACAAATTTTTGGTCCGGCATGTATCGAACTAGTTGGGTGTGAATACATTATTCCACTATACTGCTTATCAGTACCCAACCTGCCTTCAACATTATCAATCATATTGTTCACGTCTGAAGGTTTCACACCACCTTCCTCAGTTTTATGATAAATTTCAAGAGGTATACGTTTCATACAATCAATATTATGGGATTCATCGTCAATTTCCTCAGGATCAATACGAATACTTAAAACTAACGGAGCATCCATACTTCCTCCCCTAGTATTTGGCAGATATGTTTTACCAAAATTAAGAAGTGCATCCAACAATAACATTACCGCATCCTCATCACTATCACAATTTCTTCTCTTTGCAGAATGGAAATAAGGATGAGCATAACAACCCGAAGCTTTAGTAAATCCAACAATACGACCTAATACTCCAGCAGACGTGTGTGGTGCAAGACCTGCAATAAGATGGCCAATCAAATCAGTACGAGTCTTAGCATTATAAAATGTATCCATATCATAATATTTGACAAGTAAATCATCTATAAAATGAGATACTTTCAATAGGTAATCACCACAACTTTCACTGACAACAATATCTTGAATCTTAATCTCAATTATCTGATTTTCATCAGTAATCTCTTTACCATAAATATCCTCAGTATAACCCATTTCTAAAATTTTTTCAACACTTACACCAATTTCTCTAGGAATAAAATGCGTTAAAGGTAAATCAGTAGAATCATGCCTAATAGTACCATCACGATAAGTGTAAACATCATTCAATGCCCTTAAAATACCTTTCTCTAATGGTTCAGGAAATTTATCTTCAGAAATTAAACCTTTAACTCCTTTAACTTCATCAAGCCTTCTTACTTTCACACTATCAAAAGCATCGGATAATAATTTACCTAATTTAATCGTTTTTTGAGCAGAATTTTCAAGTTCCGTTCTAGCTCCACAAACTGGACACAATGACTTAAAGGAAGTTACCTTACATTCAGGATTAGTACATTTGCATTTTGCCAAAGTAACCTTAATGGAACCTTTCTTAGCTGCTTCAACTATGTTACGAATATTGCCTGCATAATTTCCAATAGGGAATAAGGAATGAGGGGCAGGTTTCATCAAACGTTCTTTCGTCTTTTCAGGACGTCCTACTCTTCCACCAATATATGTAGGTGCCTTAGCCTTAGTTTCAATAGTATTGTTCAAGTTAATAGCTTCAATACTGTCCATATCTTCATCTGGTGATAAATGTTTATAAAGAACTTTCATAAGAACGTATAAATCCTCATTAGACATGGTTAATGATTTCTTGTTTACATGATGTGGAACACCAAGTACTTCAAGAATTCTTTTATGATAATCAAGGGGAAGTCTATTGATATCTACATTAAATACTTTTTCAGGACTTTCAATGTATTCGTATAGATAATCATGCAAATCATCTAACTCTTTTTTTGTTACATCATGATAATAGTAGGTATACTTTGGATGTAATGCTGTATTGGTTTTTTCAGCAATTTCAAAGGCTTTTTTAGCATTAATCTCTAACTTTAATATATCATTTAATTCAAGTTCTTCTTTAAATCCTATTCCAAAATCATCCTGAGTTTCTTTGAAATAATCAGAGTTTTCAACTTCTTGAGCCCACCATTCTTCACACCATGCGGATTTGTCAAGAGGAATGTTTCCACGTAAATATTCTCCGAATGCAACCAACATGTCTCCTAAGAATAATATTTCAAGAACATCTTTCCTAACTTTAATTGCTTGTGAAACACTATTGACTTGAACAACATCGCCATTTTTAAGCTTTACAATAGGACCTTCAATAGAATCGCAGGGTACAACACAATTACCTTTACCGGGTTTTTCAATTTTCATTTGTGTTCCAATTGCCAAAAATTCCACAATCTCCATAGTTGCAGGATGAATAGCCATTGAAGCTAATCCACTATCCCTAGTTCTTCCATAACGTAATCTGAAACCACCTTTAGCACCAGGATAAGCCATTACTGGCCGTCCACCAATAATATCTTCCATATATTTTGCTTTTTTCTTAGGTTTTTTAAGTTCCTTCTTCAATTCTTCTTCTTTTTTTTCTTCTTCTTTTTTAGGTGCTGTTTTTGGAGCAGTGAAATTTTCAAGCCAGGCCCATCCATCAATACCTAAAGTATTCGCATATTTAACAATTTTACGGGATTTTTGGATAACACCTTCTGCAATAGCAAGCAAAGCACCTCCTCTAATATGGTTCGTTTCAACACGAGGTAAATCCCTGTTCTGTACTTCTATTGCATCCGTCTGTTCACCAGTAACTTCTACAGGTATGCTTTTTACAGCATTTCTAACTTCATCAGGTGTTGGGGAATATTGTAAGTTTGTAACCTCTGATTCGTACAGTTCTACTTCTTCAACATATCTTTCAATTTCATCATCAGTAGGTTTGTATCTATCATGTCCTTGAGCAATTCTAATGTAATCTCCAAGTAATACGGCTAATGCAGCAGCTGTACCTCCAGCACTTCTAATAGGTCCTGCAAAATAAACTCCAAAACATTTGCTTCCATCAGAATTGTCTTTAATTTTTACTTTAGCAATTCCTTCTAAAGGAGCTGCAACAACACCTTCTGTTAAAATTGCCAGTGCAGTACGTATCGCACTGTCTGCGTTTGCTTCTTGAATTTCATAATCATTTGGTTGTCCGGGTACATCATCTTTTGTTGCAATTTCTTTGGCTATTTGGAATGCAACTTCTTCTCTTGACATAGTTTTTTCTAAAATTTTGATTCTTGCAGCCACATCTTTTGGTCCAACAAGCCCTTCCACACGTTCTGCTAAGTCCTTTGCTAAAGGGATTTCAGGTTCCAGTTCCAAGTCTTTTCCTTGTTTCCTTGCTTGTTTTGCTATGTCATATAATTCTTTAGTTTTATCTTCAAGCATCTTAAAATAATCCATGTATGTACCTCCCATTTTTTTATTATAATTATTTTCGCATGATGTAAATTTAATAATATTCTATTATATTTTTTAAACTATAGAAATATTTTCATAAGCAAATTTTTTTTTACAAGATTTAACATAGTAATTATATATAACTAATAAAAAAAATCAAGTAGTTAAAAGGACGATTTATAATGATCAATAATTCTCTAAACAAGGAATGGAAATTAGATTTCTTTAAAATATTTGCAACTTCATATGATGTCCCTTCTGAATATGAAAAAGCGGATAAACTTAAATTTGAACATTTTCCACCAGTTTTGGCTAATTTTTATACTAATGATGTGGATGTTGAATGTCTTAAAAACATATGTAATTCAAAGTTGAAAGTTAAAAAGGCAAAATTGGATTCAAATTACAATCCGGATATTTTAAAAATTAATTTTATTAAAACAATCAAGACTCAATTAAATGCTTTGATGCAAGACCAGATAAATAAGTTACAACAAGAGGATCCAACATTTCTGAGTGAAGATGAAAAAGAAATAATTACACAAGCAGAATTTCCTTTCATCAAGTTAATGACATTAGTTTATTCTAAAGATACTGATGAAATGACTCCCAAAGATCAAGAACAGTGGAAAACATACATGGGTGAATTTATTAATCAACAAATAGTCTTTGGTGTTATTAATACCTACTTTACAATGAAACTATACCAGGATAATAATTATGTGAAGTTATTCCAAACACCATATAACAAAGAGGAAGTTTGGGATAAGGATTCTAAAAATAAGGGCTTTTGTGTTGTCTATGATTTTAAGGAAATCAAAGAAGTTACCGCAAAACAGTTGAATAAAATTTATCCTGTTTTATATTCTGATAAAAAATTAAGTAGGGATGATTTTGATTATGATATTTTTAATGCACATTGTGCTTCAATAATTAGGGTAAATGAAGAAGTTTCCGATTATGATAGTGAGTGGATGTACATTTTAAACCATCATTATACTGAAACTGAATATAGAATGTTGGAAAATTTATTAGAACCAGTATACTCAAAGACTACTAACGATGAATCAATACAAAACATTTTAAAAAATAATTACTTGGTAAATGTTGATAATGAATTAGAATACAAATATGAAGAAATAATTAATGATTTAGCTATTGTATTGGAATCAAAACAGTTACATGAAAAAATTAAGGATGATTTTGAAAAAGTTCTTGATATAACAGAAGATTATATGGAAATAGATTTCATGAAACCTGAGGCCATATATTTGGGAACTCAGTTTCCAGATGAAAAAGTGACATCTTTCAAAGAACTAATTGAAGCCGAAGGCGTCAGAATTTTTAAAATCAAAGAAAAAGATGGAAAATTGTTTAAAGCATTAGTATAGTGATAACATGTCAAATATGCTCTATGAAGATTTAGTAAATACTTATGAAGAAATTGCTAGCACGACCAGCCGTTTAGAAAAACAGGATATAATATCTGATTTCCTAAAATCTATTAAAGAAAAGGATCCGGAAATAGTTTATGATGTTACATTGCTCCTCCAGGGTAAAATATTTCCGCCGTGGAGTGAAAAAGAGATGGGAATTTCCACTCAATTAATTATCAAAGCTTTGTCAAAACTTTTGGGGGAAAATAGTAAAACTATTGAAAATAAATTGGCTTCTGTTGGAGATATGGGTGAAATTACTGAAGAACTAATAAATAATAATAAACAGGTAACTTTTTTCAAAGTTCCATTAACGATTAAGAAAGTTATTTCCAATTTAAGAAAAACCGAATCTATTATTGGCAGTAATTCTCAGAATAAAAAATTAAATTATATTCTTGAATTGTATACTTCTGCATCTGGGGTTGAAGCTAAATATATTACTAGAACAATTACTGAAAAACTCAGAATTGGTGTAGGGGAAGGTACTTTAGTTGAAGCTATTGCTCAAGCATACGGCATTGAAAAGGAAGTTATTGATAGGGCATATATGTTGTCTAACGATTTGGGTGAAGTTGCTTTAAGAGCTCAAGATTCAATTGAATCAGTAAAAAGCTTAACTATTATGCCTGGAAAACCTATCAAACCAATGCTTGCACAGTTAAGTCCAGGAATTAAAGAAAGTATTGAGGAAATGGGTGAAGTTATTTGTGAAACAAAATATGATGGAATCAGGGTTCAGATTCATAAAAAAGATGATGAAATAAAAATATTCACCAGACGGTTGGAGAACGTTACAAAAGCACTTCCGGAGATAGTGGATTATGTTAGAAATGCTTTGCCTGATGTTGATTATATTGTTGAAGGGGAAGTTATTGCAACGAAAGATGGTAATCCAATATCTTTCCAGTATATTCTTCAGAGAGTTAAAAGAAAGTATGATGTTGATAAAATGATTGAAAAAATCCCATTAAAGATTTTTCTTTTTGATATATTATATTATAAGGAACCTACTGCAGAATTGCCTATGGATAAAAGAAGGGAATTGTTAAATTCTGTTGTTAACGTATCATCTAATGTAGAATTAAGTACTATGAAAACCGTAAATTCAGATAATGTGAAAGATGCTGAAGAATTATTTAAATGGTCTATTGATGAAGGTCATGAGGGAATAATGTTCAAGGATGTTGCAAGCCCTTATTCTCCTGGAAAACGTGGTAAAAACATGTTAAAATATAAACCGTTACGTGAAACATTAGATTGTGTAATTACTGGCGGGACTTATGGAAAGGGTAAAAGAGCAAAATTCTTCGGTTCTTACTTGTTATCATTACTTGATGAAAGTTCTGGTGAATATAAAACCTTGGTTCATGCAGCAACGGGTATGGATGATGAATTACTTGCTAGCTTAACTGAACGAATGCAGGAATATATTATTTCTGCTTCTGAACAAACGGTAACTTTTAAACCTGCAGTCATTTTGGAAGTGGCTTATAGTGAAATTGTTGAGAGTAACGAATATGAATCGGGTTATTCGTTGCGTTTTCCTGCAATAAAAAGGGTCCGAGATGACATTGGACTTGACCAGGTTGACACAATTACTAAACTCCATCAAATGATTGATTTACAGAATCAATAATTTTACTTTTTTTATTATTTAATCTTAAACAATAAACATTATTTATAATTAAAACATAATAATATTATAATTATTATGAATGACCAAAAAATATTTAAAATATCATTAATTGTAATGGTGGTTGGACTGCTTGGGATAATAACTTTATCTGGTTATGTGAATCCCGAAAAACTCACCATTAACAAATTAGAGAAGTCAAAAATAGATAATCAGGTAGAAATAGAAGCTACAATCACATCAATAACACAAACAAAATCAAAAACACGGATAATAAAAATAACTGACAATACGGGTTCAACTACTTTGGTAATATTTCCACAAACAGAAATAAAAGAATTAAGAGTTCACGATAAAATTAGGGTAATTGGAAAAGTTACACAATACAAGGGAGATTTGGAGTTAATACTGGAGGAAAGTAAAAACTTGGAAATACTATAAAATTATTTTAAAAGATTTAATAAAAATAATAATATAGAAAATTTTCATGGTTTAGAAGATGAACTTAAATTTAAAAAAAGATAAAAAATTACTGCTAATTCCAGCAATACTATCATTTATATTAACGCTATTATTAATTTACAAATACTCATACCCAATTTCATGGGATGTATATTATCACATACACATGATTAACTTATATTCTAATAATGGTTTAGTATTCTGGGACTATCAAACAGTAGCACCCGTAGGTAGACTAATAATGTATCCCCCATTATTCCACCTAATATTTATGGGAATATCAAAAATTACTGGAATAAATTCCATAGACCTATGTAAGCTAGCACAACCAATATTTTCATTCTATCTTATAGGAGTAATCACACTAGTAAGCTATAAACTATCCGATAATATTGAAAAATCATTACTAACTGGATTATTGTCAATGATATGTTTTGTAACATTTAACCGTTCAGTAATTTGTACTCCCGCCACCATAGCTATAGGACTATCAATGATAACAACATCCTACTTTTATAAAGGAATAAACGATGAAAATCTAAAAAATATTGTTATATCTGCAATAACGCTGGGATTAATAGCAAACCTGCACATGGCAACAGCAATACTGTCTGCTGGAGTCCTAGGATTATACACATTAATACAATTAATAAGAAGAAAAGTTAAAATAAAAAACTTAACAATATTTTTGATTATATCAGTTATAATCTCTCTGCCATGGTGGATATACATTGCATTTAATTATACACTAATATTCAATTCAATAGGATCAAATAATCTCGGATTACATAATTTCTTCTTCAAATATTATGGAATTGTTCCATCAATTTTGCTTATCATAGGATACTACGTAATATACAAAGAAAAATCAGAATTAAGCTTATATCTTGCAGTATGGTCATTATCTTTATTATTATTAAGTCAAATAAACTATATAGGATTTCAAACAGTATCAATAAGAATACTGGAAGTGGATGCTTATGCCTTAATAATAATCTCCGGAATCGGTTTACATTACTTATATGAAAAAATATCAAAAGAAAAAATAAAACAAACAATACTAATAATAATCATAATATATGCAACATTATCCGCTTTAATCTATGTGGACAGTTACACACCAGATGTACTGACAGAAAAAGATTATAACACCACAATATTACCGAATCAAATACATCTCCTAATTAATCCAGTAACCACAATATACAAGCCCACAATAATATCATCACGATTTGCAAATTCAACACTAGCCCATCAAAGATATGATGTACTGAAATGGTTTGAAAAAGAAAAGGCAAGTAAAGTAGTAGTAAATGAAGATTCAATTATGGATACAATAATAGTCTCCACAAGCAACACTCCCGTAGTATATGGAGGATTCACAGAGTCAATACCAGAATATGTAACAGACCCAGTTCACATTATAAAAGGATGGTCAAATAAACAAGAATTGCATGATTCTAAAATAGGTTACATCTTACTAAAAAAGGATACTGACATACCATATTATGCTCAAAAGGAATATGAAAACAACAACTACAAAATAACAAAAATCAGGGAAAAATACTTATGAAAAAAACGTATAAAATTCTATTTTTAATTTTTTTTGTTCTCATTGGATTATTCTTAATATACAATAACTTATTCACAGACTCAATAGATGCAGACAATAACACATTAATCATATCAAGATGCACGGGCGATATGAGGGCATTGGAAATAGGAATTTCAACATATGCTGGATATAAAAACATTCCTATGATATTGTCCGATAAAAAATTACCGGAACAGTTAAACACATGGCTACCTGGATATATTCGGGAAAATAACATAACAAAAATAATCATAGTGGGACAATTGGATTATTCACAAATATTTGAATTATACCAGTATGGAGTACAAATAAAACAAGTAAGGGCAGACTCCATATCATCAATTTTAACAAAAATTGCTGCAAACGAAAAAGATAAAAATAATGACACAATAATACTCACAGCATCAGATCCCTTGGCAGGATATATGGGGGCATACATGAAAACGCCAGTATTCATAACAGCATCAAACAGTTCATATGCATCCAATAATAATCTTCAGAATGAATATGTCGAATATATTAAAAACAACAATATAAAAAAAGTAATAACAGTCGGAAACATTCCCAACAACATAAAAATAGAACTAAACGATTTAAACGTTAGTGTTGAAGAAATTACTGGGTATGATTCAATTGAATTAAGCATAAACGTAAACGAAAAACTAAAAAAGGAGGGGTACCTTAACAACACAAAGATTGCATATTATGGATTCTATGGAGAACTGCCTACAATTGTTCCAAACACTATAAAAGACAATGCAATTCTAATAGAAGACTCCTCAAACAAACAAAATATTACGGATTATTTGCAAGCAAATTCTATAAAGGAAGTATATATTACCAGAAACATGGAATCCGATTATATTCAAATGGAGGAAACCGATTACATATCCTCAAACGTAATAAGACAATTGGAGGAAAACAATATTACCCCTCACTATTTAGTAAAACAAAGAACATTGGATGAAGCAACAGGATTATATGATATGAAAATAATTACAGCGGAAGCATTAGAAAACAAAACACCGAAAATAGAAAATAAAAAACCAGATAATATCGAAGAATCAGAACCACCATTAATAGGTATGCTAAAAAATAACACTGAATACACAGATTCTAACAACATAACAGTCAAAATAAAAGAAAAAAATGGATTATATGAAGTAGAATGGTCTACGATACATCCTTATACATACAAAAGCAAAGACAATAACACGTATCACATAACATCCAATGGGGAGTACGAATACACATGGAAATACAAGAATAACACATGGAATGTAACATACTATCATAATAAAACACCATATTATAATGTAATATGGAAAAAAAACCAGGACAACACCTGGACGGAAATTCATGAAAACAGAAATTACACGTGGATAAAAAGTCAAAAAAACTACTATTGTTACAATCAAAATGATGAACTAGTTTACTATTTAATAGAAAAATAAATGATACAAAACAATAATACTCCACTAAAAACATATATAATAATAAGAAAAGAAATTATCATTATTTTCTATTATTTTTTATTAAAACTTCAAAGAATATGAATGAGGAGAATTTAACACATGAAACAATTATTTGGAACTTTTGGAGTAAGAAGAATAGCAAACACAGTTTTAACTCCGGAATTTGCATCAAAAATAGCTGCAGCATATGGTACAAAAGTAAAAGGAACAATAGCAATAGGTAATGATCCAAGAACATCATCCGAAATGATTAAACACGCAGTTACAGCAGGTTTACTCTCTGCAGGATGTGACGTTGTGGACCTAGGAATGCTACCAACACCAGCAGTACAATATGCAGTACGACAATATTATGATGGTGGAATAATGATAACCGCATCACACAACCCACCAAAATATAATGGACTAAAACTATTGGATGCAGATGGAATAGGAACTCCTGATGAGTTGGAAGAAGAAATTGAAGACATATACTTCAACGACAAACAAGAAAGAGTAACATGGGATAAAATAGGAAAAGCATACAAAAGGGACATAATCGATGAATACTGTGATGAAGTAATAAAACGCGTAGATGCTGAAAAAATCAGAGAAGCAAAACTAAAAGTAGTTCTAGACAGTGGATCAGGTGCAGCATGTGGAACCACACCATACATCATAAGAAAGTTAGGTTGTGAAATAACAACACTCAATTGTCAACCAGATGGCGCATTCCCTGGAAGAAATCCAGAACCAACAGAAGACAACCTACAAGACCTAATAGCCGTAGTAAAGGCAACAGGTGCAGATATTGGAATAGCACACGATGGAGATGCAGACAGAACAATTTGTATAGACGAAAAAGGACAGTTCGTATTTGGTGACAAATCATTTGCACTAGTGGAAAAATCAATGCTAGAAAAAAATGATGGCGGAAAAATTGTAACAACTGTAGCAACAAGTAATGCTATTCGAGATATTGCATTAGAAAATAATGGAGAAATAATCTTAACAAAAGTAGGAGATTTGGTAGTAGCACGTAAACTACAAGAAATCGATGGACTATTTGGTGGAGAAGAAAATGGTGGATTAATATTCCCAGACTTTGTATATGGAAGAGATTCAGGTCTTGCAACAGCAATGCTACTGGAAATATTAGCAACAACAAAAAAACCATTATCACAATTAATAGACGAATTACCAACATATTTCTCAGAAAAAAGAAAAGTAGAATGTCCCGATGATAAAAAACAAATTGTTGCCGAAGGAATAATAAATGATACAACCGAATATGAAGTAGACACAACAGACGGCGTTAAAGTAATAACCGAAGAAGGATGGGTTATCATAAGGCCATCTGGAACAGAACCAATTTATAGATGTTTCTCCGAAGCAAAAACTCCAGAAAAAGCAGCAGAACTAGCAGATTGGGGAATGACATTAATAGAAAAATATATATGATTAAACAACTCTTTTTCATCTTCTTTTTTCATTCATTTTTCCAAAATCAACAAAATTCTTTTTTATAATGTTTTACAAAAGCAATAATAGATAAAAGTATATTTTCTTAATTAAAATAGAATAATTCCAAACACTAAACTAGAAAATTATTAATATAGGAGCAAAAAGACAATGTCAGATATTAAAGAAGAAATAGCAAGTCGTGTAAAAGATATGCGAGAAGTATGTGAGATAAGTATACAAGATATGGCTCAAAAACTAGACGTTCCTGTAGAAACATACACACAATATGAAACAGGAGAAGTAGACATACCTGCAAGTATACTCTACGAAGCTTCACAAATATTCAACGTAGACACAAGCCTACTTCTAACGGGAGAAGACACAAGAATGAGCGTATTTGCAGTAACCCGTAAAGACAAAGGAGTAAGAATCAACAGAAGAGAAGCCTATGATTATGAAAACCTCGCATCAAGCTTCACACACAAAACAATAGAACCATTCATTGTAACAGTAATGCCACGTGATGACAACTACATGCCAGAACCAAACTATCATAAAGGATACGAATTTGTTTACGTTCTAGAAGGAGCACTAAGATTATACATTAAGGATAATATCATAGACCTCAATGAGGGAGACTCCGTATACTTTGACTCACTACACAAACACTCCATGATAGCATTAAATGGAAAACCAGTAAAATTTTTAGACGTACTAAACAATAATGGAGGAATAGATTAGATGAGTTCACTCTTACACAAATATATAGAAAGAGAGAAATACGAATCATACGAAGATTTCAACGAAAACTTTAAAATAAACGTACCTGAAGACTTTAACTTTGCATACGACATAGTAGACACATATGCAAAAGAAGACCCAGACAAAGTAGCATTATCATGGTGCAATGATAACGTTGACAAAGTATTCACATTCAAAGACCTAAAAACATTAAGTGACAAAGCAGCAAATTTCTTCAAATCCATAGGAGTAACAAAAGGTGACACAGTACTTCTAACACTAAAAAGCAGGTACGACTTCTGGTATTGTATGTTGGCACTACACAAACTCAAAGCAATAGCAGTACCAGCAACCCACATGCTTAAACCAGAAGACATAGAATACAGGATAACATCCGCAGGAATAAAAACAGTAGTAGTAATCAGAGAAGACGGAGTACCTGAAAACTATGCAGAAGTAGAAGAAACACTAGGCATAACATTAAACAAGGTATTTGTAGGAACACAAGAAAAAGAAGGATGGTACAACTTAAGAGAAGAAGTAAAAAATGCATCAGAAAATTTTGAAAGACCCTATTATGATGATGATTCAGTAGAAGACATATCTGTTCTTTTCTTCTCATCAGGTTCAACAGGTCAACCAAAAATGATAAAACACAGTTTCGGATACCCACTAGCACACATAGTAACATCACACTACTGGCATCAGGTAGTGGAAAACGGACTACACTACACAATTGCAGACACAGGATGGGGAAAAGCTTTATGGGGAGAAATATACGGACCATGGATATCAGGATCAGGAATATACATATACGACTATGAAAGATTCCACCCATTCGAAGTTTTGTCAAAAGCATTAGACCATAAAATAACAACATTATGCTGTCCACCAACTATGTACCGATTCTTCATCAAAGAAAACATAGACAACCTAGACTTCACATCACTTCAACACGTAACAACAGCAGGAGAACCATTAAATGACGAAGTATACTACAAATTCAAAGAACTAACAGGACTAAGCATAAGAGAATCATTTGGACAAACAGAAACAGTAGCAACAATAGCAAATTTCCCATGGATAGACATCAAATTGGGATCAATGGGAAAACCAGCACCACTATTCGACATAAAACTCATAAACAATGAAGGCAAAGAATGTGACATAGGTGAAGAAGGAGAAATAGTATTTGATATAACAGACGGATATCCTCTCGGACTATTCAAAGGATATTACAACAATGACGAAAAGACTAATGAAACAATTTATGGAGGATACTACCATACAGGAGACTCCGCATGGAAAGACGAGGACGGATACTACTGGTACAAAGGAAGAATAGATGATATAATCAAAAGCTCAGGATATAAAATAGGACCATACGAAGTAGAAAGTGCACTGCTATCACACAGCGCAGTACTAGACTGTGCAGTAACTGGAATACCACACCCAATAAGAGGACAAATAGTAAAAGCAACAATAGTACTGGCAGATGGATACAAAGCATCAGAAGAACTAACAAAAGATATACAAAACCATGTTAAACACGTGACAGCACCATACAAATATCCACGAGCAATAGAATATGTGGAAAAACTTCCAAAAACTATAAGTGGAAAAATAATGAGAAAACAAATAAGAATTGCCGATGAACAAAAATACAAGGAATAAACAAAATTCCTAATTATCCCCCCTTCTTTAAAATAGTTAATAACTAACCAGTACAAGCATTTTTTTAAAATTAACTATGCATTGAATAAGAATAAATTTTTTCTAAACATAAGTTTTAATAAGATTTAAATATAACATTATTTACATAATAATTTAATTATCTATAACATAATTAGTACAATTATTATGGACTAAAAATAATTATACCATAAAAGCAAATATTTGAAAGAATTAATAATTAAAAATCAAAAAAAAATACATATTCAACTATAACCTGATAGGAGGAAAATCTTATGAAAAAAATATATTCAGTCATGATAATATCTGTTTTAGTGCTAGCTTTTACATTATCAACAGTTAGTGCAGGATACTATGAAACTGATGAAGGTGAACGACATAACATAACCGTAGAATCAACAGACAAAAACAACAATAACCATTGGGAATTTAACGGAGTAGAAAGTGAATACTATAAAAAGTTATACTATTACACACTAATAACAGGTGATGATGGAGAACCATATTACTTAACTGCTACTGATTCAGGGTCAATGTGGAAACAAGAACCTGTAATGAACCTAACAGAGAAAGCAATAAGAAATGTTGCAGATAATTCAACAATATCAAACATTTATAAGAACAAACAGTATGGAGTAAAAAAAACACAGGGCAAATCAAAATATACTAATGCATTAAAACATGGATTTGAATTCAAAGTTTCAAATGACATGATAGTAGAATACAAACAAGGAGAAAATATTGGATTAAATAATAACACTAAAGAAATAACCCACATATGGATTGATGGAGAAAAAATTTTCTAAAAAATGAGTATAACCTCTTTATTCAATTCATTCCAATATTACATTTTTTT
>JAFRMD010000018.1 GCA_017430835.1 Methanosphaera sp. | reverse complement strand
TTCGTTATATATGGCTATAACGAAGTAAAAAGAAAAAGTTTATGTTTGGAACTTAAACTAAGTTCACCACTTTCTAGCATAGTATTTTATGAATATTATATAAATCTAGTATAATTAAGACTTTATCTAAATTCAAGTTGAACTTTTAATTTTCTAATGGGTTTATCTAATATTATTACCGCATCAATGTTTTCTTGCTTTTTTTCTATCAGAATATATTAAGGAGTATTGTTTAATCAATAATTTTCTTATAAATAATCTGCTTTCCATTCTTTATTTTTTGTAACATTTTTTTATCTACTAATTCATTCAAATCTTTTGTAGCAGTGTTTCGTACAATATCAAATATTGCCATATATTCTTTTATTGTGATCTCTGACTTATCATTAAATCTTAAAAATTCTTTTTGTCTATCATTTAATCCATTGTGCTCATCATTTGCTCTAAATGTTACTTTAAAGAATTCTCCGATTTCAGCAAATTCTGGTTCATCTAAACCATGTGCTCTCATAGCATCTTTCATACGTTTTATTCCAGTTCCTACATGTTCCATATATCTTGTTTTTGAAAATATGTTGCATATTGCTTCATTTCTGTGAATTGGTTCATTTTTTTCAAGATCCGAAATTTTTAATGGGTAGACTAAACGTCCAGGGCTTGTTATTTCAATTCTGTCGTTATAAATATAAAATGTTATTGGAGCAGAAGTTATTGTGTAGTCTCTATGAGCTAAAGCATTTACAAGTGCTTCACGTATTGCTTCAAAGGGATAATCTTGAATCGTTTTTCGTTCGAATCCTTTGATTTGTGAAATATTGGTTAAAGTTTTATTGAAAAATAATTCTGCTTCTTTTAAGAGCTTTAAAAAAGATAAATTATATTCTGCCTTTTCGAAAGTATTTATTCCTTCATCATCAAAGAATCTAACCATTTTTACTTGGTGGGATATGTTAAATTTCGAGATATCTTTTGCGAAAAATAATGCTCCAGCAGTATTTAGTCTAAATTCTCTTTTTTCATATTCACCGGCATGTATCGTGGACAATACGTTTTTCAATCCTTTTTCATCCCTTATTTTTTCAATTGGTTCATATTCCAAAACATTGAAAAACAAATCCAGGGCATCCATATCCACATCATCACAAGATGATTCGGGCAGTATTTCATAATCAAAAGCCCTATAGTTTATTAGATTTTTATCAATGAAATCTGCTAAGCTTTTTTTAATTAGTTCAATTAAATCATAACGATTTTTAAATCGTTTATAACTATGAGTTCCTATTTTTTCTATGAATTCCTTGGTTTTATCATCTCTAAAATCTACTTCTTTGATGTAAATTAGGGCATCATTATGTGTTTTGTTATACAAATCATATTCCAATTCAGTTGGAGAAATGCCTGATTCTAAAATACTTCCATAATCAGATCCGATTAATCCAATATATATATCCGAATTAATCACTTCTTCAGAATATAAAGTTATTGGGGATGAACCTGATGCAGACAATTCTTCAAATAAAAAAACATCAAAAAACCTATTTAAAATATAATCATTTTCAATCTCTTGTTTTATGAATTTTCTCTCTTGTTCAAATTCTCTTCTGACACTACTAACAAAAATTTTATATTTCATGCTCAAACCCTCTAATACTATTTAAGATATTATCTTAAGATTAATTTACACTTGCAATGATAATATTTCTATCAAATAAATAACTAATTAAATATTGTATTATAAAGTATATAAACTTAATGATTGTCTAAACTGGAAAAAATAAATAAAAAAATATAATTAATTATTAAAAACCATTTAAATTATTTATTTTTGATTTTAACAGTTCAATTACCTATTTGTATCTGGGATTAAATTTTAAATCGATTGTATCAAAAAATAGGATAAAATTGATAATATGATAAATCTTTAATGAAAAATGAAACTAATAATAGCACATATTTGTTATTTATATACTAATTAATAATAATTAAGTTTATTCATAATTAAATAAAAGTAATAAGAAAAAGTATTAAAAATATCATTCATAAATTCCATAAAAATATATGCAATAAAAATGTTCATATTATCAATCGAATATTGATAACGTTGACAACATTAAGAAAAAAAAATATAAACTAAAAAATTAAATAAGTCCTTTATATACTAATTAATAATAATTAACATAACCATTAATTAAATTAAATATAAATCAATAAACTAATAAAATATTATACCATATTACAATAAAAATATATGCAATAAAAATGTTCATATTATCAATCGAATATTGATAACATTGATAATATCTTGAAAATTAATGATTCCCCCCCCCCAATTTTATTTAATACTCTTCATCAAAAAATTGTTTTAATAGTAATCTTGACAGCATTCAACATAAATCAAAAATGTTATCACATATTAATCTATTTAACTAATATTATTATCTAAAGATAATTTCATCATTTTATTCCATCATAATACATATAATACTCATTATATAATAATGGCTACTGCAGCAATATATAAAGGAATGCCAATAGAACAAGTTCAAAACTATTGAGTCACGTACAAATAGATACACCATGCAATACGCAATTGTAAATCAAAACGATGTAAAAAATTCACATAGAAAATATTTGAGTTTAAAAAAATAAGCTAGGGGAAATGATGTAATTTGTTATTTCCTCTTATTAATATAAATAATAGTTTGTATAATACTTTTAAATCATTTCTATTTTTCTACTGGTTTAATACTGTTTATTATGTCATTTATTTCTGCAGTATTTAAGTCAGTATCAGCATCTGGTACATAAATTATTAGTTGACTAATTGTTGCCCCGTTAGGACTTACATAGTATACACTTCTGTAATGGTCACAAGTAATTCTTGAATTATCTCCAGGACTTGTTAAGTTCATTGGAGGATATTCTGTCCACATTGTGGATGATCCATATTTTAATGTTTTAAGATTTTCCTGTTTTGCAGAATATTCATATATTTTATAACCGTTTGCAGTACTTTCAGTGTAATTTTCGTAACCTGAAGCGTTACCATTTTCTTTTATTGCTTTTAAATTATCCATTGTTATGCTATTATCTCCCCATACTCTATAAAGTACATTCCAGTTTTACCGTTGCTTGCAATTGCCTTTTCATTTAATTTATATTCATTAGGAAGGCTTACCTGGCTGGTAGTTCCTCTTAATATGGTGTCTTGATTACTTATATAGTAATAACCACCAGCAATTGCAATGATAATTATTGCAACAATTAGGATAATTATTTTCTTCTTATCCACTTTCATCACATATTACTTTCTTGTATGTTTATTCTATTTTTTTACAGTTATCTTTGTTTGCTTTTTAGCTAAAGCATGATATGCGTTGCCTTCATATAAAGCAACTACATTAAACTTTCCAGCTTTTGTTAACTTAATCTTTCTAGTGGATATACCTTTCTTATTTGTTGTAAAACTATAGGTTCCAGATCCAACTGTAACACGTACTTTTTGTTTATTTAAAGCTTTTTTGTTTCCATTTTTCAATGTTAACTTAACTTGAATAGTTTTACCAACTTTAACTTTCTTGGCGTTAAGTTTCATGGTTAGAACGCTTTTATAATTTTTTTCATTAATTAGTTTATTGTTTTTAGTTAAGTTGACGTTAGAAGCTTTATCTATTGATTTGTAGTATATGTAATTGTTTTTTATTGTAGTGTCATATTCGTCTGCGTAAAATACTTGTGATGAATTGGCTTTGTTGGATAAGAACTTATTTTTGGTTATTTTTGTTCCGTCAAGGGTTGTGTATATTGCTCCACCTGTTTTTTTCGCATAGTTTTTAGTGAATAGGTTTTTGGTTATGGTAGTGTTTTCACCATAGTAGTGGTAGCCGGTACGTGTTTCTGTTACATAATCATAAACAGTTCTATAACCTGTTCCTCCTCCACTATATCCCCATCGAGGAACAGAAGTATACATAGTTCCAGTCCATACACTGTCATAACCAATAATTCCGTATGTTGGTGGGATTGTATATGATTCCAGTCTAGGTCTTTGATAACTGTATGGATAAGTGTATGATTCGCTACGTGGGGAGTTATCAATTGCTCCTCCATAGTTTGCTTTGTTGCTTGTAAACTTGTTATTTACAAGGTTTGTATTGTATGTTCCATAAATTTTTATTGCTCCACCATCGTTTTCGGCAATATTTTTAATAAATGAACTTTTGGATATTTTAAGATGTTCTGCTTCACCTAAATATATTGCTCCACCATGATTTTCAGCTTTGTTGCCTTTGAATTCACAATTGGTTATTACTAAATCGTCACCAGTATTATAAATTGCTCCACCATTATTTGAAGCCTTATTATAACTTATTTTGGAATTTTTAACGGTTAGAGTTCCTCTATTTTCTATTGCTCCACCATCTGTTGAGGTAAATTTCATTAGTTTAACGTTTTTTAGCTCAAGATTATAATCTGATGAAACGTCAATAAATTGATATTTGCTTTGACCATTTAATAATGCACCATTTCCATTGATTACGAGTTTAGTGGTACCTTTAGTGTCTCCCCATGTCATGTTGCTATTGGCTTTATATGTTCCTTTCTTAAGATTAATTGTGTAGCTTGCACCCTTTGTCTTTTTTGCATTATTTACTTGTTTTACTAAATCAGAGTAGGTTGTTACTGTTGTAATGTATTTTTTGCTTGTAGTTGTACTTGTTGAAGATCCGCCTGATTTTTTAGATTGTGAAATATTATTTTGTTTCAGATTATTCTTTTTAGTTACACTCCGTGCAGCTGTTGTATCTGCTACTTTTTGAGTTTCTTTAACCATTTGGGTTGTTTTTGTAGGACTTGCTTTGCTGGTTTCTGTTGCACTAACTAATCCTATTATTAAAATGGTTAATGTAACTAATAAGAAGATTTTTTTAATATTTTTATTTATCATTTAAAACAATCTCCCTTATTTAACATTGTTAATCCAGTAATTCTGATTAACTGATAATATCTATTAAAATAAGTATTTATTATATATTATTATTTATTAAAACTATCTGTTTAATAAGTTATTTTTTAAATTAATGAAATAATAAAATGTGTTTTTTTCGTGTTTGAAAAGTAGTAGCTTTTTCTAGTTGTGGTTCTATTATTTGGTTTTAAATTAGAAAAATAAGTTTTGTGATAAAGAAAATAATATGAATTATTTTGTAATCTTTTTTTAGTTGTTTATTATTTTCTTTGTCGTTTTTAAGTTATATTATGTTTTTTTTTATATTTGTGTTAGGAGTGTTGAGTTTTTAGGCTTTTTATTCATTTATTAAAAGTTTTTTGTTGTAATAGGTGATTTGAGATGATAAACTATTTTTCTGTTATGGAGGAATTAATAGTTTATTTTTTTTCTTTTAATTTTTTTGAATGTTTTTATAGTCTTTTTTTTTAATTTTAACTCGTTGTGACTAAGATTTCATATGGCTTATTTTTTAGGATAACCTAAATTTCTTAGTCAATATTATGTTGTGTTTTGGAATATATAAAGGTTTTGGCATACCTAAATTCATATACTTTTTATTATTTATAAGATATTAAATTACCATTACTATATGTTTTACCGTAATGTAATGTTAAAACAATTATAAATATAGGAGTTGTTATATTTACGATGTTTATGATTGTTTCAAGCATTTTGATTACCTTTTTGTTTTTTTATTTTTTTTTGGCAGAATTACTTATACCCATACCCCTATGGGTATAATATTTAATTTGGAATTCATACTATATAAAGTATTGCATCAATGAAAAATCATATCAAAAAAATATTTGATAATATAATATAACCATACTATTCTCTCATGATAGAACAGAAAAGATTTACAGCTTGTCTAAAAACAAATATTTTTTTAGGGGCATAATATGTTATTCGCCAAATGCGAAT
>JAFRMD010000113.1 GCA_017430835.1 Methanosphaera sp. | reverse complement strand
TAATCTTAGCTTTAGGTTTGCCGGTAATGTAAGTCATCAGGCAAGTCAGGCTACTAAAACCGTTACAGTAAATAAGATTCCGACTTCAATCACCGTAGTTGCAAGTCCTTCAAGTGTTTACGTGACTGAAAAAGTTGCATTTAATGCTACATTCAAGGCTAAAAATGCTGCCGCTAAGGTTAACAGTATGGATGTTTATGATAATAACACTAAAATAACCAGCGTTGGTCCTAGTGGAAACAATGGTATTGTAAGTTATAACTATACTGCTGCTGCGGCTGGTAGTCATAACATAACATTCAAGTTTGCAGGAAACGCAAGTCATCTTGCAAGTGAAGCAACACAAACAATCACAATAAAAGATCCTGCAACCACAAGCATAACATTAACATCAAACACAACATCAATATACTTAACAGAAAAAGCAAACATAACAGGAACATTCAAAGAAGCAAACAAAGCCATAAAAGCAAACTCAATAACAGTAACAGATAATGGAAAACAAGTAGCAACCGTTGGTCCAACAGGAACAGATGGTGTATTTAACTATATATTTGATGGAACAACACCCGGAAACCATAATCTGACATTTAAGTTTGCGGGTAATGTAAGTCATACTGAAAGTCAATCAAGTATAATAATAACAGTGGATGCACCTAACGCTACAGCAATAATGTTAACTGCCAATGCTACCGAATTATTCGTAGATGAAAGTGCGAAAATAGATGCATTATTCACATTAGTCGGTCAAACAACAGGTACTTATGTGGAACAGTTAACTATTACAGACAACGATGAACAAATAGCAACAGTTGGTCCAGCTGCTGATGGAAAATTAACATACACCTACCAGGCAAAAGAAGTGGGAAGTCATGACATAACCTTTAAATTCGCAGGTAACGTAAGTCACATAGCCAGTGAATATACAGTCACAATAGTAGTTAAAGAACCTGATGCAACAGAAATCACCGTAACTAGTGATGCTGAATCATTATACGTTGATGAGACTGCTAAAGTAGATGTATTGTTTGCTTATGCTGGTGAAAGTGAAGGTACTTATGTTGGATCTATTCTAGTAAGCGATAATGATGAATTTGTCACATTATTAGGTCCTTCTCAGGATGGTGTATTAAGCTATGAATATGTAGCAACAGAAATTGGCTCTCATGAATTGTCATTCATGTTTGTTGGAAACAATACACACGCACAATCAGAAAGCACAATTACCATTATTGTCAAAGAACCTGATGCAACCGAGATACAATTAACAGTTGATGGTGAAACAGCATTCAATCAATCAGAATCTTCTGTAATCAATGGTGTATTCAAATTTGCAGATGAAAATGAAGGCACATATGTTGACCTAATCACAATATATGAAGATGGTGTTGAAATAGCTACTGCCGGTCCAAGTGATGACGGTACATTCACATACATATACACTCCACAAAAACCTGGAGAACATGTATTAACATTCAAATATGCAGGAAACAATACTCATGCAGCTGCAGAATCAAGTATAAACTATCACATAAGAGGATATGTGCTTAAGGTAGATACAACCGATTTCATCAAAGGTCAAACTGCCACAATACAGGCAAGCATCTACTTTGAAAATGAAGTATCACAGGATATAAACAAAGGTAAAGTAACCTTCAAAGTAAATGGTAAAACACTTAAAGATGAAAACGGTAAAATAATCTATGCTAAAATAGTAAATGGAACTGCAAAAATTGAAAATTATCTAATCCCAGAATCATGGGCAGATAAGAATTTCACTATACAGGCACAGTCAACAGCATCAAGTCAGGTACACATGCTTAAAAGTGAACTTGAAACTTTAAATGTACATGAAGAGGAAGGTCCTTCAATTGAAGAACCTCAATTAACTACTGAAGATGTAACTGCTAAGGTGGGAAGTCCAATCACACTCAAGGCAACATTAACAGATAATGATAAGGTAGTTAATGAAGGAAAAGTTGTATTTAAAGTCAATGGAAAATCACTCAAAGATGAAAACGGTAAAGTAATCTATGCTAAAATAGTTAACAATGAAGCGGTTCTTGAATACACATTCCCTGAAAGTTGGAAACTAAAAGATTACACAATTACTGCTGTACTACTTTCAACTGATTACCCAAGATTGGAAGCAAATTCAACTCTTACATTAAGTAATTAGATATAATTACTTATATTCTTCTTTTTTTTCAAATATATTAAATATAACAAGCTATTTTTTTTAATAAATTATTCATTTAAGATATTCTCCAGTATATATCAAAGTATACTATTTCATTAAAATTAAAAATCTTACCATTAAGTTAATAATTTTTAATAAACAAATATATAATATAATACTAACTTTAAGGATTTTTATAAACAGGTTATACTATGGATTTGTACTTATTAGAGACTATGTCAATAATATTGATTACGGCGGTTGTAATATTATTAATATTCAATAAACTAAAACTTCCATCAATGATTGGGCTATTTTTAACGGGTATTGTACTGGGACAATTTATTACATCAACATCCATAATAACGAGTATATCTGAGTTGGGAGTTATATTTTTACTCTTTATCATCGGTTTGGAGTTTTCAATAGAGAAATTTTCCGCAATAAAACATTATGCTATAGTGGGTGGATTGTTACAGGTTGTGCTTACCACATTAATTGTGATGTTGCTATCGTTATATGTAATGCCAGTTAACAAGGCAATATTCATGGGATTTCTGGTATGTTTCAGCAGTACTGCTATAGTAATGAAGTTAATACAGAAAAAACAGTTAACCCATACGCTTCAGGGAAGAGTGACACTGGGTATCTTAATCTTTCAGGATATTGCAGTAATACTCATACTGCTATTAACACCCCTATTGGGTGGGGAATCAATAGATTTGACCATCTTACCCTCAGTGTTAACTAAACTGATTGCATTGGCATTGATTATCGTAGTCGTTGGTTTGTTTGTTGTTCCAAGAGCACTTAAGGAGGCGGCAAAGACAAAAAATAGGGATTTGTATATGCTGCTGGTATTGTTTATTTGTATCGGTACTACATTCGGAACAACCGCTATTGGAATATCACCTGAGCTGGGAGCGTTCATTGCAGGTTTAATCATATCAAATACGGATTATGCTCATCAGACATTAGGTTACATCCAACCATTTCAGGATGTATTCATGAGCATCTTCCTGATATCCATAGGTTTGATGATTGACGTTAACTATTTTATTTCCAATATCATTTTAATCATAGCATTATCCATACTTGTATTGGTGGTAAAGTTTATAGCCACGTTAATAACCGGTGAAATATTGAATATACCGATTCGTACTACGATAGCAATATCAATACTCTTATCCCAGATTGGGGAGTTTTCATTTGTACTTGCTGGGGTAGGAATCACACATGGCTTATTAACAAGGGAAGTATTCACAACGTTCTTGGCTGTAAGCATCATTACGATGTCATCAACGCCATTCTTGCAGAAGATTACATCACATGTCGTGGATTTATTCAAAAGGATACCTTACTTCCACGTCGATGAAGAATTAACTATGATTAAGCAGGAGGAGATACAATCACAATTATTGGAAGATCATGTTATCATCGTGGGTTTCGGAGTAAATGGAAAGAACTTGTCACGTGCATGTTACCATTATCACATCCCCTATGTTATAGTTGACTTAAATCCGTTGATTGTGGAAAAGGAAAAGGCATTGGGTCTTCCGATAATATATGGCAATGCATCAAATGAGTCTGTACTTAAAGAGCTTAAGATTAATGATGCAAATTGTATAATAATAGCTACCTCAAACTATGAAAGTACATTGAAGACGATTGATGCGGCCAGAAGATTAAATCCGGATATTCACATAATCGTCAGAACAAGATATCTTAAAAATGTGGATGAAGTTTATGAGGCTGGGGCTGATGTGGTAATTCCAGAGGAATTTGAGACAAGTATAGTTATATTCACCAAATTAATGGATTATTATGATAAGGATGTTGATGAGATAACCGACACAATTGACACGTTAAGATCGGATAATTATTATGAATTCAGATCCATTGCACCTGAAGAGTTAACAACCAAGTTAAATGAAAACTTAACTGATTTGATGGTGGATTCAATATACGTGAAAGATAAAAGAAAGTTGGATGAATATGGATTTAAAAAGCATGACTTAACGGTGACGGCTGTTATAAGGGACAACAAGACAATTCTCGGCTTAAGTCCTAAATTTGAATTGCAGCATGATGATTTGATATTATTTACAGGTAGCGAGAATAACATTGATGAATTTTTTAAGGATGGACATGAAGCAGAGAGGGGAGTTTAGAACAGCTCCAACACATTATTTTTTATAAAAAGGGGATAGTTCAATGGCTAAAAAGACTAAGCAAGTGTCAATAAGTGTGGATAAAGAGGTATGGGATGATTTCGTTAATAAGATTGAATCCGTTGAAGGAAAAACCTATGGAAAGATAGGTCCAACTTTAACAAATTTAATCAGAGAATATTATTTATCTCAATCGGATGATTCAGGGGATACTAAGAAGATCACTAAATTGGAAAAAGAGTTGTCTGATAATTATAAACGTATTGATAATCTTTTAATTCAAAAGGAAGAATTGGAGAATGAAAATTCCCAGTATTCAAAGAAAGTTCAAGAATTGGATGATATGATTGAAGGATTAAATAATCAAATCATCAAAGTAACCGATGACTATGAAACAACAATAAAAGATAATGAAAAATATGATGAATTATTAAATGACTTGGAGGACAAAGTACTAAAATTATCTGAAGAAAATCAAAGATTAATTGAAAGTCTTAACATTAAATCAGAAGAAAATAATGAAATCTATATCACGGCAATAAAAAATGAAGAAAAATATCTTAATCAGATTTACAAATATAAAAATCAAATCAAAAGATTGACAAAAAACAATAAAATACTCATCAAACGATTCAAATACACTAAAAAATCCAACAATAATGGTAATAAATCAGGAAGTCATAAAAATACTAATGAATCAATGGATACAGATACTATAAAAGCTCAACAGTTACAGAAACAGTACAATGAATACATGAAGCAATTCGAGAATATAAAAAGAAAATGAATCTGGTTTGTTTTAAAAAATAATTGCTATGAAAAAACAATAAACGTATTAAAAAAGAAATGATTGTTTTTGTGGTTTTTATAAACCACAACTGAGGTTCATATCTTCCTCTTTAAGAGTTTCACCGGAGTAAATATTCTCTTCGGATACAATCTTTATTAAATCATGCACTTCATCCGAGTAGGCAACCTTGAAACCTACCGCTCCACCGGCATTATCGATTTCAATGTTGTTGATGTTCCAATTGTTTTCTTCCCTACCATTGTTCATTATATACCATATGCTATTTTTTAGAATGATATACAGATGACCTCCACCATAATAACTGTTGTCCCTGAAGCTATTTGCCGGATCATAAACAACATCGGCTACCTTTAGCAGGATGTTCAGTTTCTGTTTGGGTCGTGATGCACTGAAAAATATTTCTTCAAGCTTAAGCTGAGCTTCTTCCTTTATTTTTCTGTTTTCATCATAATGTTTGCTTTTTTCAGCCTGTTCTTTCTCTCTTTTAGCAAGTGTTTCTGTTATATTGAGAGCTTCTTCTACTTTGGGTGCATCGTCATGGGTACACATCCATCCTCTTGGATTGCCGCTTATTTTCATTATGTCCGGAAAGTCTGCAGGAGCAAAGTTTGTCATGTATTGCTTAGCTTTTTTGAATTCTTCTTCGGGTATTTCCTGATTCAGTCCATATAATTTTCCGTACTTTACTTCATCAGTACACTTAACGATTAACTTTAATTCTTCTTTATTATTAGTCATAAATTTACTTCCAAATATTATATATAACTATTTTTAAATACATATTTATAATGATTATTGTTGGATGTTATTATGAAAATTAAGTATACTTCAATTAAGGTTAAAAATATTGTAAAATCCTTGGAGTTCTATAAAAAGATATTTGATTTGGATGTTGTGGATGAATATTATTCTGACAGCATTTCTGTTGTCATGTTAACCGATGGAAATATAAATTTGGAGTTGATTGAGGATTCCTCTGGTGAATATGGCTTGAATAATGTGGGTTTTGTCGTAGATGATGTGGATGATGTGTTAAAAAGATTGGATGAATTTGATGTGGACTATAAAAAGCAATCCATAACTGAGGGTAATTCTATTCTATCGTTATGTGATTATGATGGTGTGGATATTAATATAATTCAAGAATGATATTTTTCAAAAAAAGTTTAATTCAAAAATAAAGGGGTTATTGGGAGTTATATTAGTAATTGGGGTGCATTCAATACAGTTGCAATTACGTCTCCGCTTACTGATTCCAGATATCCGGTTATGAATACTGCTATGATGTATAATATTACTAATAATAATACGATTTCAATAGCCGTAATCAGGGACTTTCTACTGGTTTCTTCCATTATATCACCTCTTGATTATTTCTTTTTCAATCTTATATTGTTGAATAATATAAAAAAGTTATATTTTTAGACATACCTAAATTCCTAATTATTACTATGTTTTAATATCTATATATATTTATCACCCCAGTTTTCATTAAATTTTTTCAATGATGTCAAGTTAATGTATTTTTTGGGGGGGATTTTTATTTTGTTTGCCGTGTTCTTTTAAATGATTTTTGGCCGTGTCCTTCTTTAAAACCGTTTATTGTCATTGTTTTCTAAAATAAAATAGGTTATAGTGTTTATATTTCTCAGGTCGGTATTTTTGTATATTGTTTTTAGTTTGAGTTTTTCATGCTTTTTTTGTGTATTTTTCTTATTTTTAATACAGATGTTGTATTAATGAAAGAATTATGAAGTGGTACTTCATTTATTTCATAACAGAGTTATTGTTTACGTTAATGTAGGGGTATGATAATCTGGTTTAAAATGAAACTTTATTTACTGCGTAATTTACTTTTTCTATGTAAAGTACTTTAAAATGAAAAAGAAATTAGGGGATTTTATCCAGGATAAAAAGCAATGAGGATTAATTGGATAATAATATATAAATTATAATACTAAATAGTTATAAACAATACTTAAAATGGATATTATCAAATTAGAATTTTTTTAAGTTTAATATTGTTTAATGACAGATAGACTTAATTAAAATTAAAGAGAGAGGGGTTTATAATAAGTTAAATATTGGATAAATGAGGTAAATCTTAACTTGATGCATTGGAATATTTTAAAGAAAATCCTCATGGGGATCTTACGTTATGTACTGTTCATCATCATAGTAAACATCCAGTTTTTCAAAAAGATTTGGTTAAAATATCCTTGTTATTTAATCAAAATTTTCTTATAATAGGATAAACATATAATATATCAGAGTCTATCAATGAGGTATAATAATGTATTATATAATCGAACAATCCTTAGAAAACTGCACCAAAGATGAATTATTAAGCTCTAACAAACAATATGTGGCTTTAATAAATTCACAGGAATGGAAAAAAGAGAAAAATATCTTCAAAATGGGAATAGACTTTGAACCCAAAACAACAGATATTCACGTAACAAAGGCAGAAGAAAACTACGACTCGATTACCGGTACATTTTTTATACCCAAAAGGGATGACATACAAGGAGAAGAAATAAAATTCGCATTTGCATTAGACGAAAAAGGAATAGTATTCATTGATGATAGTCAAGAAGCAAGAAAGATAATACGAAAAATAAAAAGACGAAAAAAATGGAGATTACCAAGTCTTGAAAGGTTCCTGTATGACTTCCTGAATCAAATCATAAGACACGACTTCAGGTTAATGGAAGAATATGAACAGGAACTCGATGCAATGGAAGATGCAATAGTATTTGATGATGAGGAAATAACAACCAAAAGAGTAAACGATATCAGGGCTGATATAAGGGATTTACGAAACCACTATGAACAGCTGTTGGATTTGGCGGAAGTATTTGAAGAAAATGAAAATGGCTTCTTTGAAGAACATAACCTAAGATACTTCAGAATGTTTTTAAACAGGGTGGAAAGATTAAAAGACATGTCTAACTCTATAAGAGATTACACAATGCAGGTTAGAGATGTATACAAGATGCACTTGGATATCAAACAGAACCATATCATGACAATACTTACTATAATAACCACTACATTCACACCTTTAACATTCATAGTGGGATGGTATGGTATGAACTTCAAACACATGCCCGAGCTTGATTTCTACTGGAGCTATCCATTAGTGCTATTGTTGTGTGTTCTAATTACTTCAACAACAATACTATATTTCAGAAGAAAAAGATGGTTATAAAGGAAGTGAAATTTATGATGTTAAAATGTGATATATGCGGATGTGAATTTGATCACACACAAGCAGGAGACTGTGACTGTGGAATGGGCTGTGGTGGACAAAACGTAAAATGTCCTCAATGCGGATTGCATTTGATTCTGCCACCTGAATTAAGAAAAATAAAAGAAAAAGAAGAAAACTCAAAGTCAATGCTGGATAAACTAGCAGAAGAATTAGGTGTACAATAACCTAATATCTCTTTTTTTAACAAATGATTTCCTTTAATTTTACATGTTTTAACATGTAACTGCTTATTTTAAATTAATCAAGTTCGATTATGTTCTTTTCTAATGTAAACTCAATAGGCCCGTTTTCATCAACATAAAACTCTGTTTTAAGATGGTTTGGAATATTTTGTGGCTTAATGCTTTCATGATTTAACTTTAACTTTGCACCTACATCACTTTTATGAAATACTTCAAAAGGAGCCTTTTCAATAGCGTCAATTATTAATTTAATGTTGTCATTAGCATTTTCAATGTCATAATCCATTGTCCATTCATCTTCAACTTTGTATTCAATTTCATCAATAACTCCAATGTCATCATTAATCAATCTGAATTCAAGGGTTTCACCCTCATATGTACAGTTACAATATTGCACTATTTCCTCAACGCCGTCCATCATCAATGCATCTAATATATTATTTATTTCCATATAATCTCTCCGTTAATTATTTTCATGTATTTTATAATGAAAAAAAATCATCATCTTCTTGTTAATTATCTATATTATTACTACTAAATTAATCTATTGAAAATAATGTTCTCAATTAATATTTGTCTTTTTGTTAATTGTTACTATGTTATAATGTGATATATTACTTTTTATAGCATGGAGTATATTAAAGCTTTGCCATAGTTTCAATACAATCGTTTGATATGATATTGATGGTATTGATTAGTGTTATTTTTATGTGGGGAAGTATTTGAAATTGAGAATATTCTATTCTAAAAACAGAGGTAATTGGTTGGTAATTATTTAGGAATTGAACCTGAAAATTCAATCATCTAAAAAAAAGTTGCAAAAGGGGTTTTTTTAAATTCATGATTTATAAACCCATTGTTTTTATAGGGGATTGGCGTTTTTTTTATGATAATACTTGGTTAATAACATCTTCATTGTTGGTAACTATTTTAACTAGTTTTCCATCCTGTAAGTATTCAAATTTGTATTCGGTTCTGCCGTCATCCAGTTCAGTCCAAAAGAATCCATCTTTACCTGCGATGGTTTTTTTCTGTGCATTTGGAATGTTTAATGTATCGATTTTTGAGTTTGCCCTAGTTCCTACGTGTATATCGAGTTTTTCACCGTTTGAGTTTCTGTAATCCTGTGATACTTCGGAGTCTACGGTTGTTCCATCCATGTGTTCGGCATCTCCAGCTTCTGAGTTGTCTTGTTCACTTTCAACTGCGGTAAATCCAGTTGGTATTTTAAATTGTAGATCACTTAATGTTAATGTTCCATTTGCAGTATTGTTTATAGGGATATTTGCATCATCAGCACTTACTGCAGCTATTGTACAAGTTACTGCCATTAATGCTAATGCCATAATTAATATATTTTTTAGATTTAATTTTTTCATTTTTATCATCTCTTGGATAATTGATTTTTTTTATTTTTTAAAGTGGGATACTTCTTCTCACCTACTTATACTATTGTTTTGCATTTAATATGTAGTTTTTCGAGTGCAAGCACCTACTTGCACGTTTAAATTCAATAAAATTGGTTATATTTTATTTTCATCAATTATTTTATATTTTTTATAGATTGATAATATTATCTTACATATTGAATTCTAAAAGAAAGCTATCTAAAAAAGTTATAAAACAATTATAAATAGAACGTCAAAAAAAGTAGGAGTTGATGATTAATAATCATCAACTTTTGCCGGCAGCTTTGTAAGAATGGCCGGTAATATAATCAATAATGCTATGAGTATTGACTGTACGGTTAAAGCAAATACATCGCCTGAAGTAAGCAGTTCTTTCATACCTGAAAGCCATAATACTGTTAGAATTGCCGGAATCAGATATTTGATCATGAATTTCCATTCATTACCTAAACGTAATATGGTGGCATTCTTATTTAGATCATTCATAAGATTATCCACACCATAAATCCATCCGATGATGATTATTTCTAAAAGTGCATTCAGAAGTAATCCGAATTGACTTAAAAATCCATCAAACAGTCCTATGATAGTACTTCCACAGCTAGTACAATAAATGAGTGATACTGCACATCCGACAATACAAACTAAGCTGACAATATGTCGTCTGTCGGAACCAAACTTATTTGTAATTGACAGGGTCACAGGTTCAATCAATGATATTGTTGAGGTTATACCTGCAAATAATATGCATAAAAAGAATAAAAATCCTATGATGTTTCCCATTATTCCCATAGTGTTAAATACTTGTGGGAATGCTACAAATGCCAGGCCCGTTCCTTGTGTAACCAGTTCATTTAATGCTATGCCGCTGGTTGAACTCATATAACCTAAAATACCAAATACTCCAAATGCCGTAAAGACTTCAAAGCCACAGTTAGCAACTGCTACCCTAAGGGCACTTCTTGGAATATCCACGTCATCAGGTAAATAACTGGCATAGGCCAGTACAATTGTTAAACCAAGATTAAGTGAGAAGAATATTTGACCAAATGCTGCTAACCATATGTCCAGCTTGGTTATCGATGTCCAATCCGGTGTGATAAATTGGTTTACACCAATCATAGAACCAGGTAGGTTTAAAGCGTAAAATACTATAAAAATCATTATAACAAATAATAATGGTATGAGTATTTTATTGGCCTTTGCAAGACCATCATTGATATTTTTATGTGAAATAAACCATGCAATAACCCAGATACATATTAAGGCAATCAGCACATATAATGAAATACTGGTAAATCCGGAAAATCCATCAATATTGTTCAAAATTACGTTTGTAAAGAAATTATCCGGATTTGAACCCCAACTTTTGGTAATACTTGCCGGGATATAAAGTAAATCCCATGCTACAATACATGAATAATAGGTCATTATAAAAAACGGCACTAACTGAATATACCATGCTAAATATTCATATTTCTCATTGATTTTTCTGAATACTTTGGTTATACCTGCTTTAAATTTATATCCGGCCCCGTATTCTATAAACAATAATGGCAGTCCCATTAATAAAATTGATATGATATAAGGTATCAGGAATGCTCCACCACCATTGGTGTATGCTATATATGGATATCTCCATATGTTACCAAGTCCAACGGCCGAACCAATCATTGCTAACAGAAAGCTTAATGTACTGTTCCATTTAACACTTTCTGACATAAATCTTTTCCTCCATTAGTTATTATTACATAAATGTTTATTTTTTAATGGATTAATAGTTATGCTTTTTTTTAAACAAATCTGATTTATTCAATTTTTCATAGAATGAACTTTGTTTAATCATTGTTTATTTGATGATTAGTTAATTGATGATTATTTATAAAAGAAAGGGGGTGAATTAGGTTATATTTGTTTAAGTTCACATCTTTTAAAGTGTTTGTTAAGATTAATGTCTTGTGAAGCTATAATTACCGAAGTTTTCTTCAACCTTCAACCATAATCAGCTTACCAGTATTGGAATCCTTGTAAACCTTTCCCATCTCATGATAACCACTACCTGAACTGTTAATGTTTTGGGGAGTGTCATCCAATTCTTGACCCTGTGTAATTTCAGAGGCGTCCTTCATTTTATTCATTACCTCCTGTTTTTGGTCCTGTGTCATATCTGAAAACACAACGCTTTGCATGTTCCAGCTTATTACAACAAAAATCAAAAATCCCACAGCCAATACCAGCATGGCATCAACCAAGTTGGCAGTACCAGACATTGGATCTTCCTCATGGTGAGCATTTCTGCGTCTTGATTTTTTTCTAACCATCATAATCGCCCCATCTTATCCAGTAATGCATCGGTCAATGCATCTAAATCAGAGAGGTAATGTTCATACCAACCTCTACGTATCTTTGACAATACATAAGCTAAAGCACCGGAACCTATCCCTACAATTGTAGTATCAAATGCCACAGTTAATGATTGGGCAAGTGTTGTAATGTCACCTGCTCCTAAGGCGGCAAGTCCAGGACCCATTGGTATTAAAGTACCCATCAATCCAAGTGTCGGACCAATTTTTGTTATGATGTCTGTTTTTTGAAGGGTATTTTCTGTTTTTTCTTCTTCTGTTTCGACCAATCTTCTGGCCAATGCTTCACGGGATGTTTCAGTAAGTGAATTTGATCCTATTATCTTGTTCAAAACATCTTTTTGTGATTGGGGCAATTGACAATTACTGACAATTGCATCCAATTCATTTATTGAAGTGGCATTATTTATATCATATATTAAATTGCTTATCGTTTCAACAGAAACCTTCTTTCTTGATGTATACTCGGATATAACCATTCCCAGCATTACTACTGTAATAATAAACATTATGGACAATATTATTAAAACAGGTATGGTTAAACTTTGACTTATAACATCCATAGTTCCTGTGATTAAATTTGTATAGGGTATAGTCGTATTCATAATTAGCCTCCTTTTATTTTAATAACGATTTTCTAATATTCAACAATAAACCGAATATTATCAATCCAATAACTATTATTATAAATATAAACATGTACTCTGTAGAGTAAATTGTTATATTGCTTGTTTTTTGTAATGCAGTTGAAATGTTTGGTAGGAATAATGCAGTAAATATGAAATATTCACCAAACAGTAGCATATAATTACTAAGTAATATGGGATATGGTTTTTTAATTATATCGATATATTTTGACGTTAAATAACAAATGGTCATAATTATCAGCAGCAATGCACATGAATAAAGATTCAACCTATTTACTGATAACTCAATAGTTGGTTGGATAACCATGATATTTATGGCCATGGTGAATATACAACATGGTATGGATATTCCATGAGCTATCTTTATGCTATCGAAGACATGGTCATTGTTTTTATATTTTTTAATTATCCTGTATGCTCCAACAATCATCAGTATTGCCATAATTCCATAAATGACCGTAATGTAGTCACTTAAAAAACCACTAAGGCTTATTGGAAATAATGACAATATTTCGGTTAAGAGGAATATACCTCCACAATAAGCACAGCATATCATTATAAATGATCTTCTGTTTAACTTACTCAATCCTGAGGACATACCCACTTCGATTCCAAATGCAAGCAGCATAGAAATAAAACTAATCTGCCATATTACACTTATTACATTCATTGTAATCTCCGTTTTTTTTATTTTTTATTCTTTAATAGTAGTATAGCGCCTATCATTAACACTATGATTATTATCATAACTGATATGATAAGTATGTTTGAGTCAATAGTATTTGTGGTTGCACTATCCGCTATTTTTTTCATATTTTCTGATAATGACTTGTCATCATATTGATTTAATATAATCAGTCTGTCGGATACTTCCGGATGACTTTTAAGAAATTTCTGTGCAGTATCCTGATAGCTTACAACAAGAATATACTTATTTGAATTATTTAACATGTGTTCCAGTTGATGAGCCACTTCGTCTTTGGAAGTAAACTTATATACACTAATATTAATGTTTTCTTTATCCGCTATGTCCTTTACTTGTTGGCCATTATTGTCATCGGCTATGACCATCTTATCATTGGTCACGTCTACTCCATGAGCAGATAGCACAGTCAAGCTGGCCATTAATATTGTGAGAATAAGTAATATGTTAATTGATCTATTGTTCATATTTCACACCTCATAACTTTATTTTCAATAGCTCCGGTTTAATTTTGCTAATGGCATTGATTATCATAACTGTTAATATTCCTTCAACTATTGAAATGAATAAATAAAATGGTATTAATGTGGATACTAATGCCATCAAAGTCGTTGTTTTACTAAGTAGTAATATTATTATTTGGCCTATCGTTGCCAGCAGTATACCAAACATGGTTGATATGAATATTGCATATTGCCTATTTATTTTTTCAAATAAGGTGTATATGACATAGGTGGACATGCTAATAACGACTCCTATTATCAGGAAATTTGCACCAAATGATGTGATACCACCCATACCTAAAAGTAGTGCTTGTGATAATAGACTTATAAATGATACGAAGCATGCATTATAAGGGCCTATGAGAAACACTAGTAATGCTATTGTAAAAAAATGTATTGGTAAACCCAAGGGTGATGGTATTGATAATGAAGAGATGACAGTCATAAACACAGAGTATATTGCTATTTCAACGATTGTCTTTTCCTTATACTCATCTTTTGAGAATTTATAGAATACTATCGAAATGATTATTATTGATATAATCCAGTAAACAATCGCTTGATTTAATGGAATTATTCCATCAGGTAAATGCATATAATGCCTCCTATCTATTTCTTATAGTATCTATCAATACAATAGCTAAAAATCCTATTATAAGGCTTAATGTTAATATTATAATGTTTTCAATGGAAAACATTGGGTTATCCTCTTTAATGTCTTGGCTTGAATTATTGCTAATGTTGCTATCAGTAGTATTATTTATGCTGGCATTATCTGAAATGTTCGTGCCGCTTTCATTGTTATTGTTTGTTTGTTGTTGGGTTGATTCCTGCTGGGATACCTCTTGTTTTTGATTGCCGCTTGTTGTAGTAGGAGCTTGTTGCTTGGCTGATGACTGTGAACTGCTACTTTTTGCATTTGATCTGTAATTGCTGGAGGATGATGATTGTTTGCCTGATGAACTACTCTGTGGTTTATAACTACTGGATGATGCACTATGACTTGAATATGAACTACTGCTATGTGTAGATGATACCTCCTCTGGATATTCATGTCCATGACCCGGATGAGAATATACATTAGTAATAGCTAATGATATTACTGTAATAAAAATAATCGTCAATAGTAAATATTTATTGAATCTAATATTAACACCTCGAAAATTAGTAAAAAGAAAGAATAAATGTAATTCTTTCTTTAATTTTTATTCATCTAATGTTTTCTGTATCTGATAAATCCATAACCAGCTAAACCACCAACTAATATTAATGATCCAGCGAAGTATAATATGTTCATTGAATTATTGTTTGTTGGCGTATTTTGTGATACTTCATAAGCTTTTCCACTGTTTGGTTCAGGACTTTCTGATGATTCAGGACTTTCCTGTGTATCTGCAGGATTATCTGAAGTTTCGGTGTTTTCTGCAAGAGCAGCTGTTGCTGCTACAGTAGTACCTACAGCAACCGTATTAGGTGAGCTGGAAGTACGTGGAGCAGTGTATCTGTTTGCATTTGATGATGGACGATTATTGTTATTCGTGTTGGTATTTGTGTTGGTGTTTGTGTTGGTGTTTGTGTTGGTATTTGTGTTGGTGTTTGTGTTGGTATTATTGTTATTTCCATCTGGATATGTATTGTTGTCAACACCAGAATTTCCACCATTTGTTAATGCAATTGCTTCTTCTTTACTTATTGATGGAAGTCCCTGAATATATTCGATTGTGTTCATATCTTCAGTAACTCCTGCTTTAAGCGTATTAAACTGCTCTAAAGTAATGTATTTTTCTTCTGCACCTAAAATGGTGTTTCCTTCAACAAGGTTTGCATCTGGTTCACCTTTATATAATGAAACAAATGAATTAATCTGAGTAGCTCTTTTAGCTTCGCTAGTTCCATATGCACTCGTATCAATGGTAGCCCATTTGAAGTTCATAATGATAGCTTTACCTACCTGTAATTCATTATCCCATACTACAAGAACTCCTTCTTCAGTTGCACCGTCAACATAATCGGATTCAACATCAGAAGATGTTAATTTTTGATCCATGTAATTTCCTAATCCTGGAGAAATACCTAACAGGTATTCAATACTGTCATCTTTACAATATATACTGGAAGCTATATAGAAGTAAGATTCATTTTCTCCTAGAGGATAATTGTTTATTATGTAATCACTCATAAAGAATCCTGGTTGTACACCCGGACATGCATGACCGTGGAATAAGAATGTTAATAATTGATCGTATTGTAAGTCGTTTGCCCATGCATTTGTTAATGATTGTATGTTAAACCAGTTTCCATCAGGGAATACAGAGTCTTGTAATGCTGAACTCATTGCTGAATCATTCAATGTTTCAATTCCTATGTTGTAAATATGACTTCCATTAAGTTCACCTACGAAGAATGAACCATCTTCTTCATTGTATCTTACATATAATGCCATTAATTTGCCATCATCTTGTTTTAATACAAATGTAAACCATAATGGTTTCCACATAGGTCTGTGGTTTGGTAATAAAGTTTTTCTGGTTATTCTTGAACCAAATTCTTCATATAAACCGTCCCATACTCCTTCAGTACTTTGCTGATCCATAAATACGTAACCAGCAGTTGTTAATACTTCGAAATTAGGCATTTCTTTTACAAGTTCTACTCCTAATTCTTCTTTAAAGTATTTTTTAGCAATTTTACTTGCTTCTACACCAATGTTTTTAAAGTCGTCATATGTTCTCGTAGCTTTGGATGCTGTTATATTGGAACGTGTTGCGTCTGGTAAATCTAAGCTACTGATGTAGTTGTAATCTAATCCATGTGCTTTAACTGCCGCAATCCGTGTTTGACCAGCATTTGTTGCGGTTGGAACATCGGTTGGGTATTTAACATCAGATGTTAATCCTACTAAGTAATAGAATTGTTCTTCTGTTAGGTTGTCTTTTTCTAAAAGGATTTTAACTAAACTTGCAGGATTTGTATTAATTCTGTTAATCCACCAGGTATTATATTTTAATTCTTCTAAAGAACCAGAATCACTAATACCTGTTTCTTTTTTGAACAGTTCTTTGTTTGCTTCTGAATCGTAATCCATGATGATTATACTACCAGATCCTGGGTTTTCAACTTCGTAAGCATTGGTTTGTTCATTATAAACAGTTTTGCCGAAGTCTGCCCATCTGATAAATCCTATCATGGTACTGTTTGCGCCTGTTGATGTAGTGTTGAAACCTACATATCCACTTTTACCTGCAGTTGCATCTAAGAAGAATAAAACTGCATCGTTTGCTGAGTCTCCTGGAACACCTAAGACTTTGTATGAAGTAAGATCCCCTACCATTCCTACTGTTACTCCAGTTGCTTTGATAGGAGGATAGTATTGCATTAAAGCTTGAGCTATTGTATATCCACCAAGAGTACCTTCACAGATGTGGCCGTGGAAAGCTGCTTCTTGTAGTACTAAATAAGATACATTGGCTGCCCATCCATTTGCTAAACTGGCAAATGAAAAAGCATCATCATTTCCCACTGCTTTATAATAAGCATTCCATTCTTCTTTACTCATATTTTCGGATATAGTTCCTAAATAAGACATTTCTTTAGAAGCGTTTCTGAATACTGCTGCTGTCAATGTGTTTCCTTTTTTAACTACGAAACAAGTGTCAATTGGATCTACTGCTGTCTGACGTAACATTAATATGTTACCTCTACCCCATGATACAATTCCATCAGCATAATTTGTAATTGCTTCCATAACATCTTCAGATGTAGCTCCATTGTATTTAGGAGTACCTGCAGTTGTTATTACTAACACACCATCTGCCTCTGAAAAGTTAAGTACTGAATCAGCTTTTGATGCGATGGATCTTCCTAGTGAGTAAGCTTCTGTTACTGATAAATTGTAAGTTAAGCTTTTAGTACCACCAACATTAAATGTTTTTATTTGGGATACGTATCCCGGCGTGCTTACTTCTACATTTAATTTTGTATCTGCTTCATCATGTGTAGCAGTCACATAATAAATTCCTAAACTGTCATCATAATCAGTTGACGTGTTTAGCTTGTTATTTTTACTGTCTGAAACTGTTACTGCTGGGTTAATATTACCTCTATCTTCTTCACATTGAAGACGTACGCCAACATTAACAGTACTATCAACGTATTTTGTAGTTTCAGTTTCTGGTGAAGTTGATGTTAAAGATAAATCCGTAGCATCATCAGAGATTTCTTCAGCTGAAACCGCACCTACAATTAGAAATATTGTTATTAGGAATATTCCCAATATTATTTTTTTATCTATTCAAATTCCTCCATTTGAATATAATTTTTTTTATTATTTTTTCAGTGACTTATTAATTTGAAATCAAATGTATTAATTATTTCAACTTAACATTGTTAAAGTAATACCATAATGATTCAAAGTAATAACTTGTCACTAGTATATGTTATCTATTTGTTTATTTAAATAGTTTATGATGTTTTGGGACAAGGTGGTGTCAAGAGGTGTGGGGATTTTTCATCTTTTCAGTAAATAGCGTTTCTCTTATCCCATCTCTTAAGTTTCAAGTTAAATCTTGATAAAAATCCTTTTAAAGTTTTATAACCCTTTTTCACATGTTTTGGAGCAAGATCCTCAAAAATTCTTTCAATTAAATTACTTGTACTTTCTATTTTTGGGTCATCGAGGAAGTACGTTAAGTTTTTAAAATAGGGTGCTAACTTGTTATCAAAGATATTTTGAATAACTTCTGGAAACTCTTTTTTATCTTTTCTAAGTTTATCAATGATAGAATATACTTCATCTTGACTTTCTACGTCATATATTTCATATAATCTTGGAAGATAACTCTTAAATTCTTTTATTTTATCTTCTGGGAGATTATTTTCTTTAACATAATCCCTTATAATTTTATTGTTATTTTGTTTAAAATGGAATTTACAGAATTGATGTAAAAATTTTAAATCGTTGATAGGAGTCCTGTATTCTGGTTTTAAGTCTGTTGTAATGGCTATTCTGTCTTGGTTTTTAGTAGCATCTTCTAAAAATTTTCTTACTTCTTCTTCCGTTTCATGCTCAACAACCTTATAAGCAACCACAGTATCATGACATACATCAATTAATGTTAATAAAAATACGTATTTGTCACTAATTTCTTTTATTTTTATCCATAAAGCATCAAATGCGTAGTAACCTGAATATTTAGGAATATCTGGATTATAATGAATATGATAATCTACTATAATGTCTTGAATTTCCTGATGTGAAATATTTACTCCATGAAATTCTTTTAAATATTCTTGAATTTTTCTAACATTTGTAAAGTCAATTGAGTAATATCTTTCAACAACGTTCATTAATTCATGAGTGACTGTAAAATTAGAATCAACTATGCTAGAAATATCTGCTGAAAAATCTTTTCCACAATGTTTACATGTATAACGTTTAATTTCACATCCAACCAAGCCATAATGAAGAAGAACTAACTTTTTAGGATAATATCCGTCTTAATTTACGTCTTTAGAATAACATTCGGGACAATAAACACGTTTCTGCTTCATTCGGTAGATATCTTTGTGTTTCCAGACCGTTAAATTATCATCTAATTTTTCAAGTTTATCTTCTATAAATACTTTTCGACTACATAGTTCCGGAAGATTTTCGAAATAACCGTCAAGTATATATTGTTTGTCATCATATCTATTAATAGGAGAGTTTTTTTCAGTTTTCATAATATAATATCTCTCCTTTTTACTATATAAATGTTTTTATAGTATATTTTTTAACGCACGCCCACAAGGGGCGATTTAATGAAGAAAAAAAAAACATAATTATTCACTT
Organism: Methanosphaera sp.; assembly: GCA_017430835.1. Next base: position 22,480 of record JAFRMD010000113.1, on the reverse strand, counting down.
CATACTTTTATACTAAAATGGTAATAAAAAATTCATCCCCACAAGAATATACACTATCTATTGTCTTAATACTTATTTAAATATAGTTATTACTAATGTCTCAAATAACGCTGTTATAGTATTAATTTGCGAAAATACGCTTTTCATTCAATTTGTAGATATATGATTTAAAGGGTTATTTATTAAAGTATTTCTTATCAAAGTAAATATTACATGAATACAAATCTGTATTACTTTATGTAGGAAATTACTTTTTCTAAAAGGAAGTATCCACGTCAATTTATTGAAGATGGAATCTTAAGTCAAGTATAAAATATGCTTTTTGTGGGGGTTAAAACAATCACTAATCTTTGGATAATTAGCGTTAATAATAATATTTTTGATTACTTAAAAAAAGGTTAAAGGTGGGGATTAATTATTTTTGGTTTTTTCCGCCGCCTGCCATATAATCCCTTCCTTTTTTAACACCATATGCGGTTGCAGCACCGCCTAAAACTAATTTGGATAATGAGAGTAATGAACTGGAACTTCCACTTTTGGCACCAGCACTTAATACTTTGCCAAGATTTCCACTTTTTCCTACATTATTTATCAAATCAAATGCATTTGAAGCAGTACTCTTAGATTTTTTACCCTTAAATGAAGATCTGCCTTTGCCCTTGAAGGGAGATTTGGATTTTTTACTTGATGTTTGACCGGATTTGTCATAATCAATCTTTTCTTGGGCTTCTTCTTTTTTCTTTTGATTGGCTAATGCCTTTTCTCTTAATTTATCATATTCCTTTCTTTTATCACCATCAGATAATACTTCATATGCTTCTTGGCTTAACTCATATTTTCTTTGAGCTTTTGCACCGTTATTTACATCTGGATGATATTTTTTCATGTTGCATTCATATGCGTCTTTGATTGTTTTGTTATCGGCATCTGCCTCTACGTTTAGTATTCCATAATAATCTTGAATATATTTGGTCATTTTAATTCCTCCGAATATTTTTTATCATACTTTTTTCTTTTATCTTTCTTGTATTTCACTCTTATATTATTATATGTTATTGGGTTATAGTATATTTTACGATGAAACTATAAATTTTTAATAACTAACTGTAAATTTTACTTAAATCAATTTAGGACATATGAGGTATGGAAGTGGGGGGAGGTGTTATTTTTTGAAAAAAGATGTTTGGAATCAATTTTTTCTATACTCCAATCTTATTATCTATTGCTTTGATAATTAATCGATAAAATGGATTATAACTCTATAATCATTAGGGGTATTGCTTCATATATGACTGCAAATTCCTCTTTGCTTTTTCTGAATATATCTGCAATATTTTTTACTTCACTATACTAATTATAGTTTTTCTACTTTTTCATCATATTCTAATTATAATCAAAAACTTATTTATTCTCTATTGGCATTTGAAAATACATCTGTTCGTTCATCAGAATATGATTACATTGTAGCATTTTTCTATATTTTTAAATATAATGGGCATAATCCCAGATATAAGTTAAGAATAATTATTACTGCTATTCCAATTATACACTCTCTTTTTTTACGTCTATCCATATTTTCCTTATCCAATACGTTAAGGTTATATTTCTGGTCAAAAAAGTCTATAAAGTAATAATAATGCAATTTAATTAATAATATTAACAATATAATTATCAATGGTGTCAAGTTAAGATTTTTACTTATTTTTATACCTTAGTTTACTTATTCTAACTATTATTTACTTTAATTTTGCTTAATTCCACAGTGTATCATACACTTTTAATTTTTAGGGATAATCTCCCCAGGGAATAATTTGTATTCTTAAATTCATCTAAACACTTGATGTGGGAAATGTATTGTTACCAATCATTTTGATTCAATATTTACTTAATTGTTAACCATGTTAAAACCGAAATAGCTATTAAGAATATGAATTCTATCATAAATAGTTTATTTATATTCTCTTGTCTTAACAATCTTAAGTTATATCTTTGATCAATCATATCTATAACATATAATAGTGGTTGTTGAAAATGTGGTTGAAACTTCAATATTTTAACAAGTTACAATAATTCCATTCATCAATCATCACCCAACATGTCAATCTCACCATCTATAAAAAGTGATAAACTCCTTTTTTATAAAATCAATTAAATTAAAGAAATCATTCATTATTTTAACACTTTTAAGATAAGTTTTATAAAAATATCATTTAACACGTTTTATATTCAAAATAAGTCTCTTTATATCTTGAATATCAATAGTATGGGATATATTAACTTAATATATAAATCTAGTCTTAGTAAGTTACTTGAATGTTAAAATAAGCGTATGGTAAACTTTAAATAATATATAGGGTAATATATATTATTATGACACCAAATATATACCCTACATACGATAGTAGTATGTTTGAACTAAGTTATAAATTTTATGGTAAAGATGATTGTCTTTACGTTAAAGAGACTGTTGAATTAAGAGAACTTGAATATTTGTTCTTTTGTGCAGAACATGAACATAAAACTGTTTGTTTTATAAGAACAAATACTATCTGTCCTAAATGTGGTAAAAAACTACATTTTAATGGTAAATCTGAACGTAACTGGGATAAAAAAAGACCTGTTAAGTTGCAAAATTATATCCATAAGAATTGCAACGTTCATAAAAAAGCTTCATTAGCTAAATTCAGAGATAAACATTGTTGTTACCCACGTCAAGTACGTGATGGTGGAATAAACTCTGCATTAATTAGTTACAGATCTTATGAATCTAAATCAGAAGAATTAAACCATTATTACAAAAACAAACATTTCACCATCAACAATATACTATAGTGAAATAACCTCTTTCTGGAAATATTATGATGATTTAGTGAAAATTCAACAAGATGAAATCAAAAAAAGAGGAATAAAACCCTCTGGACATTATTCGTACGATGAACAGTACGTATTTGTAAATAAAAAATTATACCTGAGAATGACAATAATAGATGTCCACACCAAACTAATAATAGCAGATACACTAGTAAATGAAGAAGAATTCAACGAAACAACAATAAAAGATTTCCTAGAATCACATCTCAAAGACAAAAAACTAAAAAGCATAACAACAGACGGCAGAAACACATACAACAACATAATCAAAGCACTAAAAGCAGTACACCACAGATGCTTCTTCCACCAAATGCAAAACCTAATGACACCACTACAAAAACACGTAAACAAACTAAACAGAAAAATAAAAACAAACAAAAACAAAATAGAAGAAAACAAACAGGAAATTATAGAAAGAAAAAACAAAATACCCACCAATTAAGGGTAGAATACCAAAAAGCGACATTAAAAGAATCAAAAACAGAAACAAAATACAAGAACTAGAACAAAAAAACAAAGATCTAAGAAAAGAAAACAAAGAAATGCAAAAAGAACTCAACATTATAGAAAATGACAAAACAAGAATACAAAAAATATTCAAGTCATAAAACCAAAAACAAGCCTACCGCAGATTCCACACAATATACAACTAACGAAACCAACTAGAACCCATCATAAAAAAATTCTTAGAAAAAATGAACAAAAATATAGACATATTACTAAACTATATCAAAAATAAAGGTATACCAGCAACCAACAATGTAGTAGAAAACTACTACAGAACCACATTACCACGAAAACACAAAAGAATATACCGAACATTAAAAGGACTTGAAAGAAGAATCAAAGAAGAACAACTAAGATGGACACACAGAATAGTACTAAAACAAAATACAAACATCAATAAAAACACACAATACTAAAAAAAACATAATCTAAAATTACTAACCAACCCATATTAACTTTTTTTACGAAAAATTAACCAAATCCCAGTTTAATAAAAAACCAATATAACATTGTTATATTAATGATGTGAAATCACCAGATTCATCAAATAATTCAGAAAAAAAGTCATATCATTTCAACCACATTTTCAATAGCCACTTTATGAGGAACATAAAGATACTATTAAAGGTGTAATCATTTTAATAGATGAATTTCAGATAATTAAAGAATTAAACGAATATATGAACTCATTCCTGTGGCAATTAAGGGGAAATATACAGAATCATAATAATGTAGGATATATAATTACAGGTTCATTGAGTATTGATGATCAATTAATCAATGATATTGCAAGTCAAAATGGTGTGTTTGGTGGTAGAATAATAACACAGTATTTAACACCATTTACCAAAAAAACTACAAGAGACTATCTTAATGAAAAAGCACCTTATTTAAACTTTGATGATGAATCGTTTGAAAGATTTTATAAATGTACAAATGGCATACCATACTATATTAATACATTGGCAAATCAATTGCCTTCAGATACATTATTAACAAAAGAAGACATAGTAGAATGCTTTGATAATAATTTATACTTCCTAATAAAATACCTAATAAATACATGGATTCGATTAACCAATAGAGAAAAAGACATATTTATAACATTACTAGAAAAACCACTACACAGAAATGAAATAGGGGAAAAATTAAATGTCAATCCTGCATTATTAAGCAAATACTTTAATAAATTAATTAAATTAGGACTTATAAACAATGATCATGGATTATACTCTATAAAAGAATTAATGATTAAAAGATGGTTAGAAGTAGAATTTAGAAACAATGGTTATTATCCATATAGATAATAATTGACAATATTTCGTTAATTCATAGTATGTTCTTCTTATCCATGTTATAGAAATGCAAATATTTCGGGAGGAATATAAGTAACATTTCCTTTTTGAACTATTTCTGATGTATTTTTTGATATTATAATTCCATGTGATGATTTATATCTCTTTATAGCATCATTTATTTGACTTTTATCTTTTTTACCAAAACTAACTTCAATAGGTATTGGATGTTCTAATTTTCGTTGAATAATAAAATCAACATTTTTAGAACCTTTTTTATTATCATCATAATATATTTTATGTTGAAATGTTTTTGTCTTTTCTAAATAAAAGAAACTAGAAGCAACATAATTTTCAAGTAACTTTCCATAGTATGCATTTTCATCTTCAAGAATAGCAGTTCCATAATTTAATGATAAAACATGTTTAATACTGGGTGTTGCAAAATAATATTTTTTAGATTTTGTAACTCTCTTAGCAGATGATGTGAATGGATCAATCTGATTAATTAATTGAGCTTTTTCGAGGATATTTAATATTTTTTTTATTGTATTTTTATTAGAATCTAAACTATTAGCTAGTGATTCAGTTGATATTTCACCCATATTTTGTAATGCAAAGTAATATAATAAATTAAATGTCACAATTTCAGTATTTTTATTAAATCCGTCTATGTTCTTCATATCAATATTTACAATTTTATCAGTAGTATCTATAATCTTTTTTATTACATCATTTTCTTTTTGATGAAAATAAGATGGAAAACCACCATATTTTAAATATTTAATCCATTCATTTATATCATATCCATTTATATTAGTATATGCCTGGATAATTTTATTATTTATTTCAGGAATATTGTTTGTTTTATTATCATAAATTAATTCATATAACAATGTAGATATATTTTTATCATAATAATTGTATTTTAATTTTAAATGTTCTGAATAAGTTAAAGGTATTATAGGGATCCTTAATAAACGTCTTGCAGAATCAGCATTATAGGATAGTTCTAATGCTGAAGACCCACTATAAATCATGAAAATTTTTTTAGAATTATCAAATATGATTTTTCCTATTAGTGACCAGTCGGTATCATATTGAGCTTCGTCAATTAATAAGAATACAGGTTCTTTCTGAGTTTCAATTTGTGAATTAAAAAATATTCTTAAATATGCTGAAACAGCATCTAAAATTGAACAATTGGTTATTTTCATTAAGTTATCTACACTAAGATATAATATATTTTTGGAATTAATATTTTTTTCTTTTAAAAGGTATTCATATATTTGAAAAAGAATTGTAGATTTACCTACATCTCTAATACCTGGTAAAACTAAGTATCTATTAATATTCCTGCCTTCTAAAAATTCCTCAATATATTCAATAATCGTTTCATATTCACTTCTATGATTGAATAGAGCATTATCATAACTTAATTCATCAATTAATTTTGTTGGTCTAATTAATACTTCATTTTTAATGTATGTATCTATTTTATTGTCCATAAAATCACGTATTTGAATTATTAATATTAAATATTTTCAGGAATAATTATTCTAAGTCAACTAATGTTATAATAATCATTATGATAATACTAGGATATAAAGTTTGTCTAGATTATATGTGTTTGTAGGTAAAGTTCTTGGTCTACAAAAGGAGTATATCTATACAAAGTTCTTGGTCTACAAAAGGAGTATATCTAGATAAAGTTCTTGGTCTACAAAAGGGGTATACCTAGATAAAGTTCATGGTCTACATAAGGGATATATCTAGATAAAGTATTTGTCTAGTTTTATGTTTTTGTAGTAGTATATACCCATGTTATATTATACTTATCTTAGGAGTATTTTCCAAAAAAAAATTATATTTAATTTTTATGAAAATTATTATATATGTTAATATAGAAAGATTTAATTAGTTGAAATGTCATTTTCTTACTGGTGATGATAAAGATTTTCTCTACTTTTGAATAATTTTGTATTTTTTACTTCGCTATACTGTACTATAACGAAGTAAAATTTTTCCAAAGGGCCCAAAATCATTATGTATCATTATGGATTTTACCATGTAATTATGATAAATTATGATAAATATTCTCCTATTTTCTCTGTTTTTCCAAATCTCATTAAACTACTAAAAATCAACAATTACATGTATATGTAATGTTTTAAAAATGCTATTTTTGCAATGTTTTACTTCTTGAGTAAAAATATTCTTAATAATTATCCCACCGAAAACAATTATGTATTGTTGGAAGGTACTATTTACAAAATATTAATGGGATTATAATGATGAAATTCTGGTGATTAAATGTTAAAACTTTTTTTATCTCTGAAAGATATATATGATTTTCATATATAAATATATTCCTGTTATTAAATTTGATTTTATACTTATCCAAAAATCATTTGATAAAAAGTATCATGACTGGAAAAAAGTGACATGATTATGTATATTATCACATTAAAAAAAATGAAAACTATAAACGATACATAACAACAGATTATGAAAAAAAATAAGGATACATTCTTTGAATTATATTAAATTAAAGAATATTCATATATCTATCGTATAATCGAAAAATTACTCTTATTAGGGAATATAATGAATGAATTAAAGTATTTTAATTCTTTAAAAAAACTAGAAAAATTAATATTATACAAAAGACTTATAAATAATCAAGAACAGTAATTGTTCGATTAAAAAGAAAAATATATGGATGTAATTGAATATGAAATATAAAAAAATAATACTATTTCTTTCAATACTGGTACTGCTAGCTGGACTAGTAAATGCCAGTGAAGTATCGGAGGATACAAACAGTATTGATGATACGCAGGAACAAATAGTACAAGATACACATGCATTATTACAAACAAATGCTGTAAAAGATAAGATAAATATAAAACATGATATACAAACAAATGAAAATCTAAAAGATAATATAAAAGAAAGTTCAACAAAGACCATTACAAAAGATGAAACAAACAAGGACATTAAACAAGCCACTGAAATAAACTATGATGAATTTAAGGGCACGATTGAAAATTTAGAAACATCAACAGAAATACAATTACAACCGGGTACTTATGAAAGTACTGGTGTAATTACTTTAGAAAATCCCAGTATACAAGTCACTATTGACGGAAACGGACAAACAATTGATGGAAAAAAACAACAAGTATTCTATGTAGCTGAGAATTGTACTTTAATTCTAAAAAATATCACAATTACAAATGCATCTGCAGAAGAAGGTGGTGCAATAGTAAATTATGGTAATCTTACTATTACAGGCTCCAACTTCACAAATAACACAGCTGATTGGTGTGGTGGTGCAATAGCAAATTATGGTAATCTTACTATTACAGGCTCCAACTTCACAAATAACACAGCTGATAGCTATGGTGGTGCAATAATTAATTATCCGGGGTCTGTTATTAATATTACCGGTTCAAACTTTACATATAACAGCGTTAATGAAGATGGTGGTGCAATAGAAAATGGAGGTAATCTTACTATTACAGACTCCCACTTTGAACATAACAGGGCAGATTCAAGTTGTGGTGGTTCAATAGACAATTGGGAGGGTAATCTAACTTTAAATAATGTTACTCTAGAACATAACAGTGCTGAGGATGGAGGAGCCATCTACAATTATTATGCTAATTTAAACATGACTCATGTGACCCTAAGAAATAACACTGCTGATACGGGGGGAGCATTATATAATACGATTGGAGATAATGGTGATGTATTGGAAGCTCAAGGCATAATGGGTGACAATGCAGATGATACATATAAATATAATGTTTCTATTAACCAATGTAATTTTACCGATAACAATGCTACCATAGCAGGTGCAATATACAATATCGGAAATATAACCATAAAAGACACTAACTTAATTAACAACACAGCTAATAAGGCAGGTGGGGCAATAGCCAATGACTTAAATAGTGGATATGGTCCTCTACCATCACTTTCCAATACAATTAAGGCTGCATTATCTGAAGATGGTATGGAAGATACTTATTCCAATATTACAATTATAAACAGTACATTAAAGAATAATGGAGCCCCATGTGGTGGTGCAATCTTCAATCATGTAATGCATTATATGTATGGAGATTGGATTAAATCAATTAAAACGGCATCCGATGATCCTATATTTCCAAAAGATTATGTTATCATTGACCTTAAGGACAGTACCTTAGGAGATAACTCAGCTGAATATGGTGGAGCAATCTTCAATGAAGGGGGTATTGTAAACATTAACAATACTACATTAGAAAACAATGAAGCATTAACCGGTGGGGCAATAGTTAACACGCTTGAACCAAGGTATGAAATGATACAAGAGGAAAGTATGTTTCCATTTATTTTTGAAGTTATGGGTAATTGTGCAGTTATTACAATAGATAACAGTACATTAAAAAATAACAGTGCATTAAATGTGGGGGCAGTCTTTAACTCACAGGGAATTATAATTATTAACAATACCACTTTGGAAAATAACAATGCTAGTAATATAGGTGCTATTGGGAATTTAAATGGAAATTTAACAATTACCCATTCAACCATAAACAACAATACCGCCACTGATGATGCCGGTGCTATAAGCAGCATTGTAATACTACCTGAAATTGAATTTGTCTTTGAAAAAAACATGAAAACTGCACCGATTGGCTCTACGGATACAATTGAAATTACAAGCAATGTAATTATAAGTGACACCACAATTAAATATAACACGGCAAAGAATGGTGGAGCAATAGTTAACAGTAACGCCAGTAATCTAAACATAACAAACTCTACAATAGAATTCAACCATGCAGATATCACTGGTGGAGCAATAATCAATGAAAACGGAACAATAAACATTAATACAACAGTATTTACCAATAATACGGCTCCTAATGCAAGTGCAATAAACAACACAGGTAATGCTACAATATATAACAATACCTTCAAGACCAACAAGGCAGACATGAAAGGCAAGGCAATAATAAACGAGGCAACCGCTGTAATTAAATATAACATCAACGATGAAACATCAACCTATTACGGTACAATATACACCAAAGGGGAAGATGTCAGCATAATTAAAAACATATTCGATGATGGAATAGTAAATACAACAATTACAATATCAACCAATAACACCAACCCTTATGTGGGAGATAAAGTCAAGATATCATTCCTACTAGAAGAAAATCAAACAAGAACACCAGTTGCAAGTCAAACACTTAAAATCACAGTTGACGGAAAAACATATACTAGAACTACAAATGCAAACGGTATTGCAACAGTTGAATACACATTAAACTCAACACTGACAAAAGTAACCGCAAAATTTGAAGGAAACGGAATATATAACGTAAGTAATCAAACACTGAATATAAACGCTAAAAAAATAAACACAAAACTAACACTCAAAGTATCAAACAGCACACCAATAAACAATACATCAATCAATATCACAGCCACACTCACTGACGTAAACGGTAAAAAATTATCAGGACATAACGTAACCCTAAACATCAATGGTAAAAATGTTACAGCTAAAACGGATGCTAACGGTATCATAACACAAGTATACACACCAACAAAAGTAGAAAAACAGACAATAACTGCAGCATACGCTGGAAATAATCAATACATTAATAGTTCAGCAAAAATTACCATAACAGTCAAGAAGATCAATACAAAACTGGCAGTCAAAGTATCCAACAGCACACCAGTAAATAATACTGCCATTACTATCACAGCTACACTTACCGATGCCGATAATAAGGCAGTACCTAATCAAAATGTAACCTTAACAGTTGCCGGTAAAACATTCACGGTTAAAACAAACACCAATGGTGTGGCTACACAAAGCTATACTCCAACAAAGGTTGAAACTCAGACAATAACCGCAACATATAAAGGCGACAGCCAACATAACAACAGTACCGCAACAGCGAATATTACAGTTAAGAAACTTAACACAAAACTGGCAGTCAAGGCATCCAACACGGCACCGGTACTTAATACTTCCATAAATATTACCGCTACACTTACTGATGCAAGCGGTAATAAGCTGGCTAATCAGAACGTTACTTTAAGTGTTGCAGGTAAAACATTCAATGTAAAAACCAATAGCAACGGTGTTGCAACACAAAGCTATACTCCAGTCAAAGTTGAAACTCAGACTATAAAGGCCACGTATAAAGGCGACAGCAAATACAATAACAGCACTGCCACAACCAATATTTCAGTTAAGAAACTTAACACAAAACTGGCAGTCAAGGCATCAAACACGTCTCCGGTACTTAATACTTCCATAAATATTACTGCTACACTTACTGATGCAAGCGGTAACAAGCTGGCTAATCAAAACGTTACCTTAAGTGTTGCAGGTAAAACATTCAATGTAAAAACCAATAGCAATGGTGTGGCTACACAAAGCTATACTCCAACCAAGGTTGAAACTCAGACTATAACAGCCACTTATAAAGGAGACAGCCAACATAACAACAGTACCGCAACAGCAAACATAACAGTCAAAAAGATTAACACGAAAATAGATCTTAAAGTATCAAACAGTACGCCTGTAAACAATACAACCATAACAATTACCGCTACACTAACTGATACCAATAACAACAAGCTTGCAAATCAGCATATAACATTAAATGTCAACGGCAAAACATACAACGTAACCACAAACAAGGATGGAGTAGTTACAATGAGTTATACTCCAACCAAGGTAGAAACACAAACGATAACTGCAACCTTTAAAGGAAATGGCCAGAACAATAACAGTACTGCAACTACCAAGATAACGGTACAAAACAAATACAATACAAAAACAGTTATGACGGCAGCAAGTGGTGTGATAGGTGAAAAACTAACCATTAAGGCAACAGTAACAGATACCAACAACAATAAGGTAAATGAGGGAAACCTTATCTTTAAAATAAACGGTGTGACAATTAAGGACAACGGTAAACTTTCCGGCTCAAATAACCCACTTAAGGTGAAAGTGACAAATGGTGTGGCTACAGCTACAATAATACCTGATGTGACCATGAAGAGTGCCGAGACAATTGTGGCATCATACATAGGAACAAGCATATACAATGCATCCATAAGCAGTCCTGCCACTATAAAGATTGCACCTAGAAATGCATCGATAGAAATTACCACAAGCAAAAAAGTAGTAAAACAGGGACAGGTACTGACAATAACGGCTAGGGTATATGATACGACAAACGGCAAGAAGTCAACCAACCTTACTGCATATCCTGATGAATATGTGTTCTTCAAGGTAAATGGTATAACGCTCAAGGATGCAAACAATCAAACGATAAAAGTCAAACTTGTAAATGGTGTGGCAACAATAAACTACACGGTACCACTTGGAATAGCAGGTATCATGGACTGTAAGACCATGGCAGTTAAGAATCATACGATTGTCGCCGGCTATTACAATAAAAACTATGATACGGTTTCACAGACTCCGATATTCCAGGTTGAAAGATCCAACCTGACACTTGTCATATCTAATGTCACTGCTAACAACAAAACACATAAGTTATCCTTGAAGGTGACAGTCAGGGACTATCTTGGAAATGTTGTTGAAGGTCCTAACAAGTTTATCATAAAACTTAACGGCTTCAGCATAACCAATGGTACAGAACCTATGTACTACTACTCAGTAGATGGAATACTCTCAATAAGTAATATTGACATTCCTGTATATAATGTTTATAATTATGTGGAGGTTGTAACGCAGGACAGGCTGGCATACACCAGTCAACGTAACACTACAACAAAAATAAAAGTACTTAATTAATAAGTATTTTCTTAATCCCCTTTATTTTTTTCTTAATAATTGTTATTTTAAGTTTTTATGAATTTTTGATAGAAGAGAATTTTTCAGTATTATATTTAGTAAAGTATATATAAGAATTTCATTTAAATATATTTTATGTATGGAAAACTAAAGAATGATGTATTTATTTTGGGGTGATCGATTGTCAGAAACAAATGAATTGGATTCAACTTATGGAATTTCGGATGAAGAACTTACTGAAAGATTTAAAGCATCCATTCGAATTGATCAGGAAATATGTAGGATAAAGGGACTTCCTATTGCAGGATATGATGATGAAATAGATTGTCCTTATATCGAATATCCAGATGGGAAGAGAGTATATGTTAAAGAGTAATTCTAAACTTCCAGAAATTATGGTGTTTGCAGGTCCTAATGGTAGTGGAAAAACTACAATCACACACATGGCAAAGACAGTTGGTGTTTACATAAATGCTGATGATATCAAAAAATCAAGTTTATGCACGGATTTGGAAGCTGCTGTGAAGGCTGAAGAATTAAGAAAATTACTGATAGATAAAAATGAAGATTTTACATTCGAAACAGTGCTTTCTACAGATAGAAATCTAAAATTACTAAAAAAAGCTAAAGAAAAAGGGTATTTTATTAGATGTATTTATATTTTAACCTCAAATTATAATATTAACATTGCTAGAATAAATATTCGAGAAGCTATGGGGGGGCATGGTGTTCCTGAAGAAAAAGTAAAATCAAGATACAAAAAAGCTCTAAGGTTAATCCCTGAATTAGTTGATGTTTGTGATATTCTTCATATCTATGATAATACTAATATTCCCTTTAGGATATTTAAGAAAAGAAAAGATGTGTACTACCATTGGGAGAATAAGTATTGGCATTATGAGGATATTGAACGAATTACTGGAATAAGCAATTTTGATAATTAGGTTTTATTATAATTTTATATTATACCTAAAATAATAGCTTTCTATTGGTAATTCATGTCAAATATATTCGCATGCACCAGTTAACGTAACACTACAACAAAAATAAAAGTACTTAATTAATAAGTATTTTCTTAATCTACCCTTATTTTTTCCCTAATTTTTTTATTTTTGAATTTATATAATTTTAAAAATTATAATACCATCTAAAGTGTTTTCATTTGTCTTAATAATTGTTGATTCTCTATATTATTTTTTATAAAATGTTGTATAAGTTTAAATACTATGAGATTAAATACTTGTATGGTCAAGGTGATGTTGTATGGATTCAAAAAAATTTAGAAAAGTTAACGTAAATAAAAAACATCAAAGAAGAAAAAAGATAACATACAATAAGAAATATATAGTATACTTGATTATGGCAGTAATGATTATAACAGTATTCATGGGACTTATAGGAGGTTTGATATATAGAATTCCAGATGACACCGAATTGATAAAACCGGAAATATTCGATTTTCATCCATACGGTTATGGCTGGAACAAGGATTTATATGGATATTGTAACGCAACTGATGAATATGGAAATACCAGGACGTATTATTTTACATTAGAGCAGATGGCTGCATTATACCAGTCAAGCGATGGAACATTTAACTTTACGGATGGTATATATGTATCTGTAAACAATTCAACAACAAGTTATAATATGGTAACGCAGATGTACAAGAAAACAGGGGCTAAAATAATAAAGCCAACCGATTACAATGAATATGAATTTGCAGAAAATGCACGGTTCTTGGTAAGAAACAACACCTACTGTGCAAGAGGATTTGGATTTTCAAATGATGAATATAACGACAGTATATTCTAACAAATCATCACCCTATTTATTTTTTTTCATCGAATCATAGCTTTCGAGGACATATTGTCAATGATTCGATTTATTAATCTATTAATTGATGTGGATTATCAGATTAATCATTCAACAGTTCTATGATATAACCCTATTGGTTACTGTTGAAAATCAGGTTGCTTAAATAATAAATTAAAGCATTATTGAAACTTTAATTAGAAAATATTGCATTAATTTATCTTTATTTATTAATATAAAAATAGTAAACTCTTTTTATTTTGAATTGTTAATTATATGTTTGTTATTCATTATTTTAATAGTTTTGGATAAGTTCTTATATATTTAATCATAGATTTGTTTAAATTATTAAGGCAGTAATTTATATTGTCATTTATCAATATTATGATATATACAATGTCTATTATAAATACTGATACAGTTAAGAATGTAATTTATGAAAATAAGATTGTAGAATGATTTATATAGTGTGTGGAGTAATATATATTAATATGAACAATTATAAACACTCCACAAATAAATGTTTGTGTGAACTTCCATTTATTCTTTGTGGTCCATCTGGAGATATAGAAGTTTACGAAGATACCAATCTTGAATTAATTGAACACTATATTTTTCATCAATATTCTACTGTTCTAATCCAATCGCCATTTTTTTTCATTTTACTAATGATTAAATCATTTAGAATAATTCTCATTATAAACATGCTTCATAAATATCAGGTTATTCGTTATCCTGTTCATTCTTGCAATGGTATTTAAATCAATATGGTCATTTTCTTTCTTAAATAAAGTGTTATCTTCATTTAAGTTCCCTTTACCATATAATATGTATTCTTCTTCGACGTTATACAAATTACATAATTGAATTATCTCTGATAATTTTAAATTTCGTTTATTGGATTCGACTTTGGCTAATTGACTTTGGCTAAGTTCTAAAAAGTCCGCAACTTCCTGTTGGCTGTAATCATGTTTTTTCCTTAACTTTTCCAGTCTTTTTCCCATATTCTCTGTCATATATTATCCTCCAATAGTACTATTGTCTTAATTCAATATGTATACTTAATAACATTACAGCACTTTTTTATTGGGGTTGATTTTCTAAGTTAACAATAACTTTTAAATGCTCCTATTACTTTATTCTTTTTAATCCAGTATTGTTTAGGGGATGTTGATGAACTAATCTTTATTGTATTGCTGTTTTCAGGATAGTCTCTGAAATATTTTTAGAGGTTTATGTCATTTCGTTGCATTAGACTGAAATGGTTGTGTTTGTACATTCTGATTTTCTACGAGTACTGTCCTGAATTAATATAGTGATATGGGGAGTGATAATTTCAGAACTAAAAAAAAAAATAATCATGAAATATGACATTTCTATTTCTTAAAAAAATCTTCTGAAAAAAACTATATACAACAGTAATATACTATAAAAATTATTCAGATATTTTGGTTTCGTTTATAAAAAAAGCATCACCCCACCCTCACGATATAGTTAGAGTATATAAGTAGTTATGTTCAAAAAGTAATTATTTTACTGCATTTGTTATCCGAATAACGCTAATAAAATTAATATTAAACAAAGTACTATACTATAAACAAGAACAGATACTGTTCGATTAAAATAAAAAAATATATTGGAATTATTACATGATGAAAACGAAATCAATCATAATCTTTGTCGCATTGATGGTACTGCTTGTAGGAGTAACCAGTGCAAGTGAAGTATCCGATGATACGATAGACACACCATCTACGGGTGACGTATCCAGTGCTATTATGTCAGCAGATAGTGATGCCAATGTAATATCTGATACGGATGTTGAATCAGCAGATTTATCTGAAAGTGTGACAGAGATACAGGAAAATAAAAAAATATCGAAAGAAGAAAAGAATACGAAAACAGCAGCTGTATTAATTGACGTAAATAATTTTAACGCGTTAAATTCTACTTTAACAAGTGATACGTATTCTGATGTAACAATTAATATCCTATCAAATATAGAGCTTGGTGGAAATATTGTTGTGCATCAAGAAATAAAAACTCTGAATATTGAGGGAAATGGAAAAACAATCAACGGAAACAATGAGTACCGTTTTCTTTACATTAATGGAAGTACGGTAACGATAAACAAGCTCAATATAATAAATTGTACCTCATCACAATATGGGGGAGCAATCTACAAAGAGGTTGGAAACCTTACCATAACAAAATCCAATTTCACAAACTGCCATGTAAAACTTTATGGGGGAGCAATATACAGTCTAGATAACAGAATCGTTACAATAAATGAATCCAACTTCAAAGAAAACCGTGCTAAGTGGGGAGGAGCAATAATCAGCAATAAGGGTAATACCACTATAATAAACTCCAACTTTACAGATAATCATGCAAGTGATAGGGGAGGAGCGGTATATGTCTATGGAGGTATCGTTAATATAACAGATTCCAACCTTACAGACAATCATGCAGGTAATAAATCAGGAGCAATATTTAATGCAGCCAACCTCATAATAACGAATTCGACCCTCAAACACAACAACGCAACTGATGGGGGAGCAATAGGAAATACTGGTTTTTTAACCATTACAGATTCCAACATCACTGAAAACCGTGCAGACCAACTGGGGGGAGCAATAATCAACTATAGGTATTTGGGTATTGCACCTAATGTAATCATAATCAATTCCAACATCACAAAAAACAATGCAACTGGTGGTGGAGCCATATTTAGCAATGCTACAATAAATATTACCGACGTCACGCTCAAATACAATAAAGCATCATATCAGGGGGGTGCAATATACAATAATGGAACTTTATCAATCAACATCAGCAGTCTAAACAACAACAACGTAAGCAGTTTCGGTGGAGCCATATTTAATTATGGTACATTATCGGTTTCAGCCAGTACATTTGAGAATAACAGGGGAAGTTTTGGTGGAGCAATAGACAATTCAGTAGATGGCAGTTTAATAATTAATGGTTCATCATTTTACAACAACAACGGATCTTGGGGTGGAGCGATATATAACTATTATTCTGAAGCTAATATTACAAATGTAACTTTTAGCTATAATAAAGCCACACTTGGTGGAGCATATTATAATGAAAGGGCACTTTCAATCCTGAACAATACTACATTTATCAACAACAATGCAACTGATGGTGGAGCCATATACAATTACTATGAGGAGGAATCTACCACAAAAAGTAGTGGGTTAAATGACATTAGGGAAGTTGCTGATGAAGAGGAAACACTCTATTCTGATATTTACATAATTGACAGTAAATTGAAAAACAATTATGCGAAAAATGATGGTGGAGCAATATACGCCATGGAAAATACATTTACCAATATATCATTGAGCGAATTTGACAACAATACTGCAGAAAGATATGACGGTGGTGCGATATATAATGGAGGTATTCTTCATATAACTGACAGTACACTATCCAATAATAATGCAAAATTTGATGGTGGAGCGATAAGCAACTCCAACAATGCATATCTGAATGCGTCAAATACAAGTTTTACCTATAATCATGCGGAAATGGGTGGAGCATTATATAGCGGAAGCAGAATTTCAATCCTGAACAATACGACCTTTGCATATAACCGGGCTGATTCTGGAGGTGCAATCTACAATGATTATCATTTCGAATTCGGTTCTGATATGAACAGGGCAACTAGTACCGGATTAAAAGAAGTTACTGAAGACGAGTATTATATAAATGAAGACATGCTTTTTAATCTTTACATAATCGACAGCAAATTAAACAACAATACTGCAGAATATGACGGTGGAGCATTATACAATGAGGGGGATCTCTTAATATATGGCAGCGAACTAACTAACAACAATGTATCCCTCTATGGTGGAGCGATAGAAAATAAGGGTATAATGGCTATTGAAGACAGTACCTTGACTGACAACAAGGCTATAAAGGCTGGATCAGCCATATTCAATTATCTTTATTTATTCATTAACAACTCTACATTGAATGATAACCTAATTTCCGCTATGGGTTATGACATGAGTGAAATTGATGAAATGGGTGAGATGAATTTCGATGGCGGTGCAGCGATATTCAATATTGAAGGTTGTGTAATAGTAAACAATACCACAATAAATAATAACAACGTCAACAGAACAAATGCTTCCGGTGGTGCAATATACAATTGCTACGGTTACATAAGCATAAACATTACTCATATGGAAAAAAACATGGTAAAGGAATCTGGTGGTGCAATCTACAATAACTATGGAAAAATAATTGTATGCAATGCCACAATAAACAATAACACGGCAAACGCCGGTGGTGCAATCTATAATAATGTTACTGAGGATATAATCGTCGGACCAGAAACTAAAAATATGAAGGCAGAACCTGCTGATGGGAAAATAGTATTCATTGATGATGAAATAGAATACATTGAATCTGTTGATATACTCATAAACGACACCAACTTCACAGATAACCATGCAGAAAATGGTGGTGCAATATACAATGAAAACGGTACAGTTAACATAACAAAAAGCATATTCACAAACAATACCGCGACAACCGGATCAGCAATCAGCAACTATGCCAACGCTACAATCCACAACAACACATTCATATCAAACAAGGCAAACATGGAGAAAAGTGCGATTATAGACGTTCCTGATACGGCAACAATAGAAAACAACATACACGATGACACATCAATATTCTACGGAACCATCTATACAGATGGTTATGCAGTCACGATAACAAATAACATATTCGATGATGGAATCGTAAACACTACAATCACTATAACAACCAACAATTCAAAGCCTACGGTAAATGACACGATTGAAATTAAATTACTGCTACAGGATCAAAATAACAATAATGTATCAGGACAAAACATCACATTAACCATTGACGGCACGCCACATAAACTAACAACAGCCAACAATGGAACAACAACATACAAGCACACATTAACATCCAACATGACACACGTAACTGCCAAATTCGAAGGTAATTACCCATACAATAAAACTAATGCAACACTGGACATCACGGCCAAAAAGATAAACACGAAATTAACTTTAAACGTATCAAACAGCACGCCATTAAACAATACTCCTGTTACGATTACTGCCATATTGAATGATGCCAAAAACAACAACATATCCAGTCAGGACATTACATTGAATATTGCAGGAAAAACAGTTACCATAAAAACAAACTCTAACGGAACAGCCACATACATGTATACTCCAACCAAAGTGGAAGAACAGACCATCACGGCAACATACAAGGGCAACAGTCAGTACAGTAACAGTACGAAGACAAGTAGCATAACAGTCAAAAAGCTTAACACTACCCTAACGATTAAGGTATCCAACAGTACGCCTTTAAATAATACTCCTGTGAATATTACGGTTACTTTGAAGGATGCAAATGGTAGGGCAGTCTCCGGTGAGAATGTTACTTTGAGTGTTGGTGGCAATACGTTTACGGTTAAAACCGATGCAAGTGGTGTTGCCGTACAGGCTTACACACCAACTAAGGTTGAAAGCCAGACAGTCAAGG
The DNA here is from genome assembly GCA_017430835.1 of Methanosphaera sp. The sequence continues at coordinate 2,578 of JAFRMD010000113.1, read as the reverse complement.
CAACATTCAATGGTAACAGTCAGTTGAATAGCAGTACCACATCAACCACAATCACCGTTAAAAAGCTTAACACTAAACTAACAGTTGGTGTATCCAATAAGTCACCTGTACTAAATACTTCCATTAACATTACGGTAACCTTGAAGGATGCTAATGGTATGGCAGTCTCCGGTGAGAATGTTACGTTGACTGTTGGTGGCAAGACGTTTACGGTTAAAACCGATGCAAGTGGTGTTGCCCTACAGGCTTACACTCCAACCAAGGTAGAAAATCAGACAATCGCGGCAACCTATAAAGGAAACAGTCAGTTGAATAACGCTACAGCATCAACAACCATAAGCGTTAAGAAAATAAACACTAAATTAACGATTAAGGTATCCAACAGCACACCTGTTAACAATACTCCTATTAACATCACGGTTACATTGAAGGATGCAAACAACAAAAACCTATCCGGCCAGAACCTTACATTAAAGGTCGGTGATAAAACATTCAATCTCAAAACAAATGCCAACGGTACAGTTACACAGGCATATGCACCTGTTAAAGTAGAAACACTAACAATCACAGCAACATATAAAGGTAGCACACAATACAATGGCAGTACAAAGTCAACCAACATAACAGTCAGAAACAAATACAATACAAAAACGGTTGTTAACACGGCAAATGGTACAATAGGAGAGAAATTGGTACTTAAAGCCACAGTAACCGACCAAAACAATGCCAAAGTAAATGATGGAAACTTAATCTTTAAAATAAACGGGGTAACCATAAAGGACAACGGTAAACTCTCCGGCAGTGACAATCCCCTCAAGGTAAAAGTAGTAAACGGAGTGGCAACCGCCACGATAATACCGGATGTTACCATGAAAAGTGCCCAAACGATAACCGCATCATATGTCGGAACGGACATATACAACAAGTCCACAAGTAACCCTGCAAATATTAAGATATCCCTGAGAAATGCAAGTATTGAAATAACTACCAACGTCAAAAAAATCAAGCAGGGACAGGTACTGACAATAACTGCCAAGGTATATGACACTACAAACGGCAAGAAATCCACTAACTTAACCAAGTTTGACGGTGAATATGTATACTTCAAGGTAAACGGCATAACGCTCAAGGATGAAAACAATCAAACAATCAAGGTTAAACTCGTCAATGGTGTAGCTACCGTCAATTATACAGTACCATTGGGTATTGCATGTATCATGGACTGCAATAGCATGGCGGTTAAGAATCATACGATAATAGCCGGTTACTACAACAACAACTACAATACGACATCACAGACAGCTACCTTCCAGGTGGAAAGATCCAACCTAACACTAGAGATATCAAACGTCACGGCAAACAACAGGACGCATAAACTGTCGCTTAAGGTAACAGTCAAGGATTACCTTGGAAATGTGGTGGCAGGCCCTAACAAGTTTATCATAAAACTCAACGGACTGAGCATAACCAATGGTACTCAAGCCATGTACTACTACTCAGTGGATGGCATATTAACCATTAGCAACATTGACATTCCAGTCTACAACAAATATAACAACCTGGAGGTTGTAACACAGGATAGACTGGCATACACAAGTCAGCGTAACACTACAACTAAAATTAGAGTATTAAATTAAACTTAATACTCTTTTTTTATTATCTTTTCATAATAACCTTTTATTTATTTGTTAACAGTATATTTCTATTTTTATAATATTTTTTAAAATATAATACTTATTGTTGTCTAGTTATATGACTAAATCAGTCATTATATGTCCCTTTGATTTAGAAAAATAACATATAAGTTTAAATACTTGGATGTTAAATAATTCTATGGTCAAGGTGATTGTATGGATTCAAAGAAATTTAGAAAAGTAACAGTAAATAAAAAACATCAAAGAAGAAAAAAGATAACATACAATAAGAAATACATAATATACCTGATGATGGCAATTATAACTATAACAGTATTCACAGGACTTATAGGAGGTTTAATATTTAGAGTTCCGGAAGATACCGAATTGATTAAACCGGAAATATTTGACATGAATCCATATGGATATGAATTTAATAAGGATCTCTACGGATATTGTAATGCAACAGATGAAAATGGAAATACAAGAACATACTATTTCACACTAGAACAGATGGCCGCATTATACACATCAAGTGGTGGAACATTCAACTTCACGGAGGGAATATATGTCGCAGTAAATAACACGACAAGCAGCTATAACATGGTAACTGATATCTACAAGAAAAATGGTGCAAAGATAATAAAACCTCATGAATACAATGAATATGAATTTGCTGAAAATTCACGCTTCTTGGGAAGAAATCAAACATACTGTGCAAGAGGATTTGGATTTTCAACTGATGAATATAATGATAGTGAATTCTAATTCACTCATCAGCTTATTTTTTTTTAATCATTAATGAGAGTGTGCAACAATTATGATAATATATCATACTAGTTCTTCAATACTATTTTTTTTAATATTTCTTCTATAAATAACTGATTTGATTTATAGTTACTTTTTATAAGAGTATGGAAATATAGGAAGAATAGGGGGTACTT